>CAYXVH010000296.1:0-4521 GCA_964468615.1 uncultured Thiotrichales bacterium
ACATGAATTTTAATTCGCAGCACAACAAACTCTATGTAGTACCTTTTATCATATACAGCCCCTAAGCTAAGTCAGCCCTTTTATCGGGAGCTATAATCTCAGCATGATTTAATGTTGCATTATAAAGTACATGAAGCGGACAATTACTAAATCACTAACACCTTGGATCACTGTCATTGCTCTCTGCATATTTGGTTATTATTTATCATCCCACCGCACCACACCTTCAGATAAGCACATTGCCTCTCTACAAAACGGCTCTTCTGAAAGTCAGCTTAATGATAAAGATTATTCAGTAAGACAGAAATTAATAAATGATTTTGAGATGGCTTTTCTCAAGCAATACACACCTATAATTGGCTGCAAAGTCCTAGATAGTGAAGTTAAATCTGCAGAATGCAGTCAGCATTTAGAACAAGCCAAAAACGATTTCAAGCAGCAGTTTATAAAAAACCGCGGGCTACCTAAAGATACTTTTGAAGAATTAAAACTAAGCTTTGTTGATTAAATTATATTAATAATTATTTCTTAGAAGCCATTTTTTTACCTATTAAGAGCATGCGAATTACTCGCTCTGCGGCATTGGCAAGATCTTGTTTAGAATTTTGTATTGCTGTTTCTAAGGTCATATCTTTTGCAGCTGCACTTTCGATGCAATCAATACCGTGATCAAACACTTGCCTAGCGTCATCAGACAACGCGCCACCAATTGCAATTACGGGAACATTATGTTTCTTTGCAGCTTTTGCTACACCTGAAGGAGTTTTACCAAATGCTGTTTGGAAATCTACACGTCCTTCGCCTGTAAGTACTAAATCCGCACCTTTAATATACTTAGCGAGATTAGTAGCTTGCACTACAATATCGATCCCACTTTCTAGTTTAGCGCCTGCAAAAGCTACTAAGCCTGCGCCTAATCCACCTGCAGCCCCCGCTCCGGGCATGAGACCAACATCTTGTTTGAGATCACGTTTCATCAGTTTACTTAGATTTTTTAAATTCTCATCTAACTGTTGCACCATTTTAGGCGTAGCCCCCTTTTGTGGGCCGAACACATGCGATGCACCTTTTTTTCCGTACAATGGATTTTCAACATCACAAGCAACAACAATTTTTGTCTTAGCGACACGTGGGTCTATACCTTGTGCATCGATGCTAGAGACCTTTGCAACCATGCCACCTGATCCAAGTTCTTTAATTTCTTTTCCACTGGCATTTAGGAAGCGCACACCAAGGGCTTGCGCCATGCCAACACCGCCATCATTTGTTGCTGAACCGCCAATACCAATGATGATCTTTTTAGCGCCTTTATTAATCGCATCTAAAATTAACTGTCCAGTGCCATAAGTAGTAGTCTTTAATGGATTTTTCTCGCGCCCTTTAACTAGCGGCAAACCGGATGCTTCTGCCATTTCAATCACCGCAGTTTTATCTTTGGCTAGCCAGCCATATTTTGCAGTTACTAATTTACCAGCAGGGCCTTTAACTCTTTTCGAAACGAACTTTCCTTTTGCTGCATCTACCATAGATTGCACTGTTCCTTCGCCGCCATCTGCCATCGGCACTTTTACACATCTAACTTTTGGCAAAACACGTTTAATACCTTTCTCTAAACAACTTGCCACCTCTAAAGAAGTGAGGTTTCCCTTAAAAGAATCAGGAGCTATAACAATTTTTTTCATAATGAATTATTTTTATAAAGTTTAGGAGTCATTATATAAGAGCTAGTTATTAAAGACATATCATCTAGAAGTAATACAAACCTTTACTGGTCAGCATAGGCCAAACCAACCCTAGCATGCAGCTCGGAAGAAAAATTTTCCTTATCCCGATATTCATTGACTATGTGATCAATACGCGAGACCTCATAAGCCTGGTAATAAGGTAAATGAGTATCCATTCTACCTAGTTCATGCAAAAGCTCTCCAGCTTTTGCGGGAAATAGCGTTTCCACACGTAGCCCAATTTTTTGTTGATAATGACGATCAATATGCTTTACCAAGGTAGTAGTACAGTTATCAAGTAAGGTGCGATAAAACTGCGGTTTATAATGTAGCGAGTTCGCAGACTCAGCTAAATCTTTAAACAAGGAAATCATAAACTCAGGTTCTGCCTTAACAGGATAAAGATGAATTTTCGACTCTCTATGCACAGCACGTAGTGTGAGAAGATCACGCTCTGAACCAAAAACATATATCAGTTCCAATTGTCGTAACGCGCCTGCGACTAGACTATATTCTTCGTCTTTCTCTTTACGTGATTCAACTGAAATAATTACATTACCCTGATCTGAAAATTCAAAATCAAGCATGGTATGTGCCATATATTTTGAATCATGAAATGGTACCACTACAAGAGAAAGACTTTTCAGCTTGCTTAAGTTATAGCTACGCGTCTCCCAATTCTGATCACTATTATTAATACCTTGCCAAGTAAAGTTGCGAAATTTTTCTATCGTAACCACATCTTTTTCTATGTCGATACGAGGTAATACAGAAATCTCTGTCAACCAGTCCAAATCATTACTCGCTTGTATAGTAGACAACCAAGCTAGCTGAGCAACTAATATTAATGGTGGCACAATACGTATATAAGGTTTTTTTCCAAAACCAAGCAAAGCCATGACGCCTGTTAAAAAAATAAAAATACTTAGCTTGCTAGAAAAATCTAAAAAATGCTGCAGCATTAATGTGTTCATTCCCCAAACAAGCATCAGCATTAAATTTTTCATTATGTATTTAATAAGAATTGTTACTAATGATTATAGTAGATCAAAATACAGTATTACTGGCTTAGAGAATGCCAGTAAAAGTCTTACAAAATTGAAACACTCAGCAAATAATTAGCCAAGTTAAAAGAATTTAGACTGCAGAAACTGCGCTAGCGCCTGATAAGAGCTAGTGCAATTGAGATTTGTATTGTTTAACTCAGCTTGCGATTTATTCAGAACTATTCGCTGCAGTTTTACCGGCTGGGCGCGTGTCATTTTGAAGCCACTCGTAGTAACCATCAACACCTAGAGATCTAACTTTTTGAATTCGGTAGTTTTGTTCTTCTTGGCTAATCTGACCAAGCATATGACTTAGCTGTATTTGTTGCTCGACTTGCTCTACAGAGAGATCTGCTGCATTTAGGCTAAAACAACTAAGCCTAAGAGCAGTACCAAAGACCACTGTTTCATGCCCAATACTCCATATATTTTATAAGGATTTATGCTAGCAAATTAATCTTAAATCTAACAAGTACTGGCTGGATTGTCGGCCCTGAGATATGGATCGAAGGTAGCCCAACAAGCCAGAAGTAGTTGTTCTAATTGAATAAATTTTTACTGCCTCCATTATTCAATGTGGTATTTTATAGCAGCAACCACTCAGAGCCTATGCAGAAATAAAACTAGCGAGGTGCTACTTAAAAAGCGTTTTCTGAGTTAACTAGTAATTATTATCTGTCGTAAAAATAGGGGAAAGAATGATGTTATTGACAAATTTAGAACAAGTGCCAGGGAAAAAAATAATGCAGCACTTTGGCCTAGTACAAGGCAACACTATTCGTGCAAAGCATGTGGGAAAAGATTTACTTGCCGGACTAAAAAATATTTTTGGTGGCGAGCTGGGTGCATATACCGAGCTATTAGCAGAGTCTAGACAAGAAGCTACAGACAGGATGGTGCAACAAGCTCAATCTATGGGCGCAAATGCAATTGTAAATATTCGCTATAGCACATCCTCTGTTGCGCAAGGAGCTGCGGAGCTCTATGCATATGGAACTGCCGTAAGAATAGACTTATAAAGGCTGAAGCATAATGGAAATAATAATACTGTTTACTTTATTAGCACTTGGCTATTTTTTTGGACAACGCGCTGAAAAAAAGCATTTCAAATCAATTATTGAGAGAGAGAAAGCCTCTTTACAAGTTCCCATTGTAACTATGAGAACGCCTCCACTTATCACACAGCATGAATTAAATTCTGAGTTGGTAGCAGGTAATGCAGTTATCTCAATTGATTTTTTTAAAAAATTTGTGGCTTCATTGAAAATGCTATTTGGCGGCAGAGTGGCTCAATATGAATCATTGCTAGATCGTGCGCGCAGAGAAGCACTGCTTCGCATGAGAGAACAAGCTGCTTTAAAAAATGCATTCGTAGTAATGAACGCTCGTGTTGAAACTGCTTCTATTAGCAAGAATAGCAAAAGACGAAATAGCATTGGCGCAGTTGAAGTACTTGCTTATGGCACTGCAATTTCTCTAGGTAAAAAAATAGAAAGCTAAAGTTTTGCGATATACCCCTGTACAGCCTCCCGAAGGCATCAACGTTACTGATGAGCATCCTTTAAAATCATTTTTAATTTTAACTGCAGGATCTATAGGCATAGTAATAACAATAGTAGCAATCCTGGGTTTAGCGGCTGATTATTTAGTTAAATATATCCCAGTTGAATATGAACAAGACCTGTTCAGTAAAGACGGCGTGTATTTAATGCCTTTCGCAACTGATGAAAGCAAAGAAGGGCTTCAAGCCA
>CAYXVH010000297.1:0-16819 GCA_964468615.1 uncultured Thiotrichales bacterium
TAGAAATTGTGTGCGTGTATTTAGAGAGGGGGATGAAGACATTAATCGTCGTCGTGGACAGGAACGTTGGCTACAAAGATTTGATAAAGCACTAAACGAAGGTCGTTTAGTTGTGACTGCACAATCTATTATTAATATTAAGAACAATAAAGATATCCATGTTGATAAAAATGGTTTTGAAATATTAATTAGGATGCAAGATGATAATGGGCGACTGGTTCCGCCAAATGCATTTTTACCGGCGGTTGAACGTTATAATCGTGCACCTAAGCTTGATAGATGGATATTGGATAAAGTTTTATTGCTTCTTTCAGAGAATAGAAATGTATTGTCTCAAATCGATAAGTGTTCAATCAATTTATCAGGCCAGTCTTTAGTGTCAGAAGGGTTTTTGCCATTTATTATGGCAAAATTGAAAGAATATGAAATTCAACCCAGCAAAATTTGTTTTGAAATTACAGAAACAGCTGCAATTGCAAATTTAGATCAGGCCACCTCTTTTGTGCAAAGCCTAAAGGATCTAGGTTGTTACTTTGCATTGGATGATTTTGGTTCAGGTTTATCTTCTTTTGCGTACTTGAAAACACTGCCTGTAGATTTCTTAAAAATTGATGGCATGTTTGTTAAAGACATTCATAACGACAATGTTAGTCGTGCAATGGTTAAAGCCATTAATGAGATGGGGCATGTTCTTGGTAAACAAACGATTGCAGAATATGTTGAGAATGAAGAAATTCTAAATATCCTGAAGGATATTGGTGTAGATTTTGCTCAAGGGTTTCATGCAGGCCGACCTGAGCCGATACTAGAGTTTTTTGAATCTTCGCAATTTAAGGTAATAGTACCAAAGATGCGCAAGTTATTTGCTGCAAACGGCTAAGTGCGTAACCTTTAATTATTTAACCAAGGGTTTCTAAGCCCATAATAGTTGAGTATGAGTCTGCAGTATGAAATCTAGCAACGGATGAATAGTGGTTAGTGGAACCAAGTAACTGCACTTCTAGAATATATTTCATTTCATCTTCTGAACAAACATGCTCTCTTAGTGTTTGTGCTGTAATATCAGCTTCGTCTTTACAGCTCAAACTATAATGTTGGGTAGCAAATAAATACTGATTGTCAGAGTTTCTTACCGTGTCTTGTCGCAGTCGATATTCGTTTCCAATACTTGTTTGTGGCTTGCTGCTTACGCGTTGTACAGTAATATCTACATCCCCAATTCCAAGTTGCATCATCAACTCGCTATTACGGTCTAAATGAGCATCCATGTAAGCAGTTTTTTTAATAAAGGTCTCAGCAGCTTCACGTAAATGCGCTTTGCGAAGCTGACGATCGATTTGTTCATCGCCGAGTTTTTCTCGATATTGGAGCCGAATACCAGAGCGATTAATAAAAATGCCCATCACATCGATTGGGTACTCGGCTTCAAGATAATCGCGAAATTGTTCAGTGTTTAGAGCCATTAAATTAAATTTAAAAAATATACGGGCCAGGAGCTTTCGCCCTGATAGAGTTTATTTTCAGGTATTTTGGGCAGTTTAGCTGCCGAAGATGACTAAACGTTATTAATTACAGGTCGAAATCCTAAAGGGAAGATAACCTGGGCACGATCCTGTTATCCCTGTAAATACTGGAATGATTCCGATCATGCCAAACCACCATCCGCCACCAAAGGCGAGTGCCAGGCCAATTAATAATAGGCCGACCAATATTCTTAACATGCGATCAGTTTCGCCAACGTTAGCTGTCATTTGAGTATCTCCTGTAATGGTTTTAACTGGGACTGTAAGAAGTCTCTAGATTTCTATACGTTATGTAACCGTACAGCTACACTTTAGGGGCTTAGTAAAGGGTAAATCAAGGGCTAATTTGAACTAGTAGTTAAGTGTCAATGGTTTGCTGTGATCTCCATTCATCCTAAATTTACCGCCACCGGGTCGGCAAATTGTATATTGGCTTGATATCTAGTGTTTTCGGCTGTTGAATATGTGATTGAGAGCCATTAATTATTGCTAATTTAAAGCAAAATTTGTTATCTACATTATGGAGTGATGAGATGGGCAAGAAATCTTTTTTAGATAAAATTATCGGTAAAAACACACCTAAAGCAATTGCAGCTGTATCTGCAGACTCAAAGGTCGAAAGTCAGCAGCTGGCTGGTGAAGTGGATCATATGTGGATGAAAGAAGATCTAGATGCTAAGAAGCCTGCATTAAAAAAAGATCCAAGGGTTGATACCGGAATATTGCGCAATCGAATCGCTGATAAAATTGCTAAAATGAATAATCATTAAGGTTGTATATCATCCTGTCTAGCTACATTTCGTAGCGTTAAATTTTAAAGCCCTTAGCATTACGCTAACAAAATGCTTCTTAATAAAGCTTCATAAGCGCACTCGCAATTTAAAATTTGTGGTTTAGTTTTTATAAATCATAGGCTTTATGGCAAAATTGGTATTTCGCTGGGTACTTATTTCCTGATATGCGTTTACTGCATCCATTAATTCAATTTACATTTGCATTTTTTATTACTAACAGCTTGTTAGCAAGTGAAGAGACTCCAGAGTTATCGGGTGATTTTATTCAAGGAGGCTTAGTGGTCGGTAACATAACGCCTGGCTTTAAGGTAAAGATTAATGACCATAGTGTGCGTGTCACAGTTAATGGGGAATTTATTATTGGCTTTGGGCGAGATTATCCTGCTAATGCGGTTTTAACAGTAACAAGCCAAGACGGCAGTGAATACCAACATGCACTGCAGATTGAACAGCGCGAATATAAGATTCAACGTATTAATGGTCTGCCCAAGGCGCAAGTCAGTCCAAATGAAAAAACCCTAGAGCGTATTAAGCAAGAAAGTAAAAAAATTTCCCAAGCGCGTAGTTTAGATGCAGGACGCATGGATTTTAAAGCTGGGTTTATTTGGCCTACCAAGGGGCCGATTACCGGCGTGTATGGAAGCCAGCGTATACTCAATGGAGAGTCGAGACAGCCGCATTACGGCATTGATGTCGCAGCACCTACGGGCGCGCCCGTGATAGCCCCAGCAGCCGGGGTGGTGACTTATGCGGACGATATGTATTTTTCTGGTGGTACCCTGGTGTTAGATCACGGCCACCGTTTATCCTCATCTTTTCTGCATCTAGACAGGATACTTGTGCAGGTAGGTGATCGAATTAAGCAGGGAGAAAAAATTGCACTTGTTGGTGCAACCGGTAGAGTTACTGGTGCACATTTGGATTGGCGTATGAATTGGCATGGACAGCGAATTGATCCAGGGCTGTTGATGGATGATTTGCATGAGAATAAGTAACCACAGCTATGTATATAGATAACAATAAGTTACATTACTTATATAAATTAAATAATTAGAATAAGAAATTCTTAAAAAATGCACAGAGAATGTAAGGAAAGATGAGCACTAGCGGTCTTGTTAATAATGGAGATAGAACTTTGCAGTTTGAGGCCATGGTAAACGCTTACTCAAAGGACTTATATCGTTTCGGATTATGGCTAACGAAGGATGCTCAGGTATCGGAAGACCTTGTACAAGAGACCTTCTTGAGAGCATGGAAGGCGATGGATCAACTGAAAGATCCAAAAGCGGTGAAAAGTTGGTTATTTACGATTTATCGTCGTGAGAATGCGCGTCGCTTTGAAAAGGTGAGACCAGACACCTCACCCATTGACGATATAAATGTGGATCAATTTGCACAGATTGAAGATAGCTTTGCGAAGACAGAAGTGATTGCCTTGCGTAAAAGTTTGAAAGAATTACCTGCAGAGTATTTAGATCCTCTGTTGCTGCAAGTGTTAGGTGGTTATACCTGTGATGAGATTGGCGAAATCATGGATATTAAGCCCGGCGCAGTGATGACACGAGTATTTCGTGCACGTAAAAAGCTACGTGCAATTTTGGAAGATGATGATTCAGACATAGGTATTGGTGAACAAGATAATATTGCTGAAATTTAATCCTTAAGGATTTGTGAGCATGGATACAATTTGTTTAGAAACAAGAAGAGAGCTTACAACCGATCCGAGTTGCAGAAATTCGGAGGTGTTGCAGCATCTTTCTTCTTGTGAAGAATGTTCGCAATTCTTGCAAAAGCTCAAACCATTCGACGATAAACTTAAATCGGCAATTAATATTGATGTGCCAGAAGGTTTGGAGTCGAGAATTATTCTTGCTCAGCGCATGGCACAGACTGAAGATAACATTGAAAGTGAGAATGTCATCTCAATCAATCAAGTCATTAAAAAAGATAAAATTAGTGGCAAGCGTGATTTTCGATGGATGTCATTGGCAGCCGCTTTAGTGCTAGCAGTAGGTTTGTCACTCGGTATGTTTAAGTTTGGTGAGTCACATGGTGTTCAAAATGAGGTACTTGCCCATATTGATAGCCATATCGAAGAATTAGAAAAAGACGACAATATAAAGCTTGCGTCTCTGAACAACTTGTTACAAGAGCATGGTCTGATTGCTAATGAAAATATTGGCTATATTCGTCATGTGTCGAACTGCCCTATAGAAGGCAAAATGGTTCCTCACTTAGTAGTAACTGACGATCAAGGTAAGGCCGTTACCGTAATGTATCTTCCTTGGAAAGACTCAACTAAACGTACTCCATTTAAGAATGATCGGTTTAATGGTGTTTTAGTGAGTGCGCAGAAGGGTAGTTTCGTTATCGTTTCTGAAGACCCTAATTCATTGCAGCCGATGGAAGATCGTGTAATGAATGCGGTGGAAGTTAAAATATAATACTAATATGAGCAAGCGAGTGAAACTTGCTCATATCAGGTTATAAGGCTAAAACGAGTTTTACACTCGGTTAGTTAATGCTTTGATAGTATTCCATTAGAATTTTGGCCACTTCTGGTCGTGCAAATTCTTTAGGTAAATCTTCGCCTGCTGCTAGCATGCTACGAACCTTGGTTCCAGAAAGTAATACAAAGTCGTCTTTTTCGTGATCTGGTGCATCGCGCATCATCACAACTTTATTTAGTTTCTTAGAGTAGGCTGTGTGATCAGCACGGAAAATCTCAATATCTAAGGCACCTTCAGGTACTTCATCATCAAAGATGGTTTGCGCGTCAAACGCACCATAGTAATCCCCAACACCTGCATGATCACGGCCAATAATGAAATGTGTGCAGCCACAATTTTGTCTGAACACTGCGTGCAATACACCTTCTCGTGGTCCGGCATATAACATGTCAAAACCGTAACCAGTGACCATTACACTGTTGGGTGGGAAATAGACTTCAACCATTTTGCGAATTGCGTCATCACGCACAGGGGCAGGGATGTCGCCTTCTTTTAATTTGCCAAGTAACATGTGAATTAAAACACCGTCAGCATTAACGGATTCTTGTGCCATTTTGCAAAGTTCTTCATGTGCACGGTGCATAGGATTACGTGTTTGGAAACCAACAACCGTATTCCAACCTCGTTCTGCAATTTCATCACGAATTTCGCCTGCGGTTTTAAAGGTGCCTTTGAATTCTTCGCTAAAGTAACTGTAGTTTAGAACTTGAATGGGACCAGAAAGGACGGTTTTGCCTAAAGACATAAATGTTGTAGCACCAATGTGGTCTGGGTCAGTGGTGCGGTAGACTTTTTCCGTAATATTCGCAATTTGTGCATCGCTTAATTCTTCAATTGACTCGATATCTTGTATTGCTAGTATTGGATTGCCTTCAACATTAGGGTCACGCAATGCAATTCTTTTGGCATCGCCAATCACACTTGCGTCTTGAACTAGATTAAGTACCGGAGTAGGCCAAAACAAACCACTGCTAGTTTGCATTTTGTCGGCAACAGATACGGCATCTGCAGCGGTCATAAATCCTGTTAAAGGTGTGAAGTAACCAGCGCCTAACATAACTGCATTAGCAGCAGCAGCGGAACTCACTATAATGGACGGTAAGCCTTCAGCTTCTTTTTCTAATTGTTTGCGAGTGGCTTCATCTTTAACAAACAAAGGCGTTAACGTATCCGATCCATGCGGCTTAATCATTATTCTCTCCCAAGATAATCTAAACGATATGTAAATTGAAATATCTGCGCGAAGGCGCATATATTATTTTGTTATAAGTAAATTACAGTATGAAATCTTTACACTAGCTAGTTGATTCTCTTAATAGTCCTATTAGCTGTCCTATTTTTTACTCGCAGATAATAGTCTTTGATTCATATCATTTAGTTGAAAATATCAACTAAATGGCCTTTTAAATTGGGTTCTTATAGCATTTTTGTATATTTTTGCGGACCTATTTCTCAAATTTAGTCTCTATCTTATGCGAATATTTGCCCATTAATTATGAAGGGGCAAAGTGACATGGATGATAACTTTGATACTGTGATTCACGAAGTTGCAGAAGAATTTGAAAAAATTACTACAACCGAAGACACTCGCACCGGAATTGATCGTCGATACCTAGAAGCAAAGAGTTTTCCACTAAAAGACGGTAATGGAAACATTATTGCAAAAAACCGACGCTCACAGGAAGATAGACGTAACTTAGATATCGACATCGACGATATTTCTGAATATACCCAGCAAACTCATTAAGTCGCCGGAATTAAGTCGCCGGAAGCTATTCCGCAATATTAGTTCGCTACTTTTTACCTGTATTAGCTACTAAGCCTGCAGCCTGTATACCGGTAACTGCGCAATGCTCATCTTCGTCAGATAAGTCTCCAGTGATGCCAACTGAGCCTATCGCCTGGTTTTTATCATCTCTTACTACTACACCGCCAGGTACGGGTAACAACTTTTGATCTGCAATATTGATTAGTGCATTCATGAACATGGTCTTTCTTCTCCCATTTCTCCTAATTTACGCGAAGATACTCCAAGACCAATTGCTCCCCAAGCCTTAGCCATCGCGATTTGAGGGCGCATGAAACTAGCTGCGTCGGCCCTTGAGAGAGCTTTTATATGCCCGCCAGCATCGAGTATTACGACAGTAAGTGGAGCTAATTTGCGTTTTTTACCTTCTGCATGTGCGGTTTCGATGATTGTGTTTGCTTGTTCCAGACTTATTTCAGACATTATTATTACCTTGGTGATGAGATATGTAATTCTTAGTTAAATATTTAGAGTTAGGCTTTTGTTCTGCATCTTAGTAAAATGCTCAGAGTAATAAACCTATAAATAAGAAAATAAGTCGCTGGTTATGACCCATGATCTTCCCATAATGATTTTTTCAGCATGATATTTTCAGGCAACGCTATCAAAGTTGACTTTATTCTAGATTCGATTGCGAATCTAGTATTCGATCTTGAAGGCGAGAGCATTAATAAACTCAGTAAGGCGGTAGTAGAACAGTTAAATGATGCGGTAAGTGCAATTGAAGACAATGAAAATATCAGCGCATTAATTATTTCAAGTAATAAAGATGTATTTATTGTTGGTGCAGATGTAACCGAGTTCCTTGGTTTTTTTAAATTACCAGAAAAAGAATTTGTTCAGTGGATAGAGGCTACTCAAGCTTTATTTAATCGTATTGAAGATTTACCGATTCCTACAGTCACCGCAATTAATGGCTATGCATTGGGTGGCGGTTGTGAATTAGCGTTAACTACGGATTATCGCGTTATGGCTCATAGTGCGCGCATTGGTCTTCCAGAAGTGAAGCTAGGTATCTTCCCAGGCTGGGGAGGTAGTGTACGTTTACCCAGACTGATTGGTGCGGATAACGCATTAGATTGGATCTGCACAGGTGATCAGAAGAAAGCACAAGAAGCATTTAAATGTCATGCAGTAGATTCAATTGTCGATGTTGGTCAACTTAAAGAAGCGGCTATGCATATTATTCAGCAGTGTTTAGATGGCAAGCTGGATTACCAAAAGCGTAAACAAGAGAAGCGTCAACCTCTTCAGCTTAATCAATTAGAAAGCATTATGGCTTTCGAATCAGCCAAAGCGGTAGTTGCTGCAAAAGCGGGTCGTCATTTCCCTGCGCCATTAGCTGCGATAGAGACTGTGCAGCACCATGCAACGATGCTGCGCGATGAAGCGATGCAAATTGAAGCGCATGGATTTATCAAAATGGCAAAAACCAAGGTTGCACGTAATTTAGTAGGCTTGTTTTTAAATGATCAGCGTATTAAAAAAGTTAGTCGAGCGTATAGCAAACAGGCGCAAGCAGTTGAGCAAACTGCAGTCTTAGGTGCAGGAATAATGGGCGGTGGCATTGCTTATCAATCTGCTTGCAAAGATATTCCAATTGTCATGAAAGATATCAAGCAAGAAGCGCTTGAGTTGGGTAAAACTGAAGCTGGTAACTTGTTACTCAAGCAAGTTACACGCGGAAAAATTAAACTTGAAGAAGTTACTGATACTCTAGCCAAGATCGATACAACATTAAGTTATGGTGATTTTGGTAATGTTAATTTAGTCGTAGAAGCCGTAATAGAAAATAAAAATATTAAATCTTCCGTGTTAGCAGAAGTTGAAAAGCAAGTTAAAACTGATTGTATCCTTACTTCAAACACTTCCACCATTTCAATTACAGAACTAGCCGAGTCATTGCAGCGCCCAGAGAATTTTTGTGGCATGCACTTTTTTAATCCTGTTTATCGAATGCCATTGGTTGAAGTGATTCGTGGAGAGAAGTCTAGTGAAGTTGCCATTGCTACCACGGTTGCCTATGCCGAAGCGATGGGAAAAACGCCAATTGTAGTTAATGATTGCGCAGGCTTCTTGGTGAATCGTGTGTTGTTCCCGTACTTTGCAGGGTTTGATGCATTAGTTCGCGATGGTGTAGCGATACAGCATATAGATAAAGTGATGGAAAAATTTGGTTGGCCGATGGGGCCAGCTTATTTGCTAGATGTGGTAGGTATTGATACTGCACATCATGCATCAGAGGTAATGGCAGAAGCGTATCCAGATCGCATGAGTAAAGAATTTAAGTCTGCAACTGATGCTTTGTATGAAAATGAACGTTATGGACAAAAAAATAATGTTGGTTTTTATAAGTATGAGCTAGATAAACGCGGCAAACAGAAAAAAATTCCTGATGTAAATGCAATTAGCATTATAAAAACTGTATGTGTAAATACGATTAAAATTTCTGATGAAGAAGTTATCGATCGCATGATGATACCAATGTGTATGGAAACGGTGCGTTGTGTGGAGGAGGGTATTGTCGATCATCCTTTAGATGCAGATATGGGTTTGATTTTAGGTATAGCGTTCCCAACATTTAGAGGTGGTGCGTTGCGTTATATTGAAGAGATGGGTATGCAAGAATTTTGCGATTGTGCAGAAAAATATTCGCATATTAGTCCTATCTATTTACCTACTAAGGGTTTGCTGAAAATGGCTAAGAGAAAAGAAACTTTTTACCCTAAAGTTGGATAGCCTGATGAGGGAGATATTGAGGAATATGTTATGAGTCTACGATTGTGAGTCTACAAGGGCGTGATGCGGTCATAATCGATTGTGTGCGAACTCCAATGGGTAAATCTAAGAATGGCATGTACCGCAATGTACGTGCAGAAATGTTGTCAGCTGCATTAGTCAATGCATTGTTTGAGCGCAATCCCAATGTGGATCCATCTGAAGTCGAAGATGTGATTTGGGGTTGTGTGAATCAAACACTGGAACAAGGCTGGAATATCGCACGTTATATCTCTCTAATGACCAATATTCCGCACACCGCAGGTGGTCAAACGGTAAATCGTTTGTGTGGTTCATCTATGCAATCGATACATTCTGCAGCACAAGCTATTTATGCAAACTGTGGTGATGTGTTTGTCATTGGCGGTATCGAACACATGGGGCATGTAGGCATGACTCATGGCTGGGATCATAATCCTGCATCAAGCAAATATACGGCTAAAGCTTCAAATATGATGGGACTCACAGCTGAATTACTTGCTATGCAGCATGGTATCAGTCGAGAAGATCAAGATAAGTTTGGGCTGCGTTCACATCAATGTGCGCATTCAGCCACCATCGAAGGTCGTTTTAAAAATGAAATTGTTCCCATTGAGGGCCATGACGAAAATGGTTTTAAACAATTATGTGAAATCGATGAAGTGATACGGCCTGAAACTTCAATAGAAAAACTTGCTGCACTACGCCCGGTATTTAAACCTAGTGGTGGCACGGTCACCGCTGGCACTTCTTCAGCGCTTTCAGATGGCGCTTCGGCAATGATTATTATGTCTGCGGAACGCGCACAAGCATTAAATTTAAAACCTAAGGCAAAAGTTAAATCTATGGCGGTCGCAGGCGTTGACCCTGCAATAATGGGATACGGTCCTGTTCCCGCTACGCAAAAAGCATTAAAGCGTGCGGGTTTGAATATTGATGACATTGAATATGCAGAGCTTAACGAAGCGTTTGCTGCACAATCTTTACCGGTGCTTAAAGATTTAGGATTGTTGGATAAAATGGATGACAAAGTTAACTTAAACGGTGGTGCGATAGCCTTGGGTCATCCGCTAGGTTGTTCTGGCGCACGAATCAGCACAACCTTGTTGCATATAATGGAAGATAAGGATGCTACTTTAGGCTTAGCTACAATGTGCATTGGTTTGGGGCAGGGTATTGCTACTGTGTTTGAACGTGTGTGAATAGAAACGCACAATTCAATCCAAATTACATTAATAAACAGAATTTAATTATTGCCACCGATTATCTTTGCAAACAGGATGCTGATTTAGACAAAATCGTCAAACAACATGGTTATCCACCTTTATGGTCTCGACCTGCTAATTTTTCTACACTTGTTCAAATTATATTAGAACAACAAGTCTCACTTTTATCAGCAAAAGCTACATTCAATAAACTCAAAACGGTTATATCACCTATAACTCCAGAGAATATATTAACGCTCTCGCAAAATAATCTTAATGAGCTTGGATTCACTCGACAAAAAGCTAGTTATTGTTTAGGGCTAGCGCAAAGCATTACTAATAAAGAAATAAGTCTTAAAAGAATTTCAAAACTTAATTCGAATGCTGCACGCGCTGAATTGATTGATATGCGAGGTATCGGTGTTTGGAGTGCGAACATCTATTTGTTAATGGCGTTGCGCCACCCTGATATCTGGCCGCAAGGTGATCTGGCTCTTAATAGTGCAATTTATCAGGTAAAAAAATTACGCAAAAAACCTACAGAAGACCGTCTTGCTAGCATTGCATCTAATTGGCATCCATGGCGTTCCGTAGCCGCGAGAATTCTGTGGCATTTTTATCTTTCAAAGTAATCAACAGATTGATTAGCTTGCTCATTATGACCTAGAGGGGAAATAATTTAATAACTAGGTGAGTGATTTCAAGAGTTACGTAGCAAGGTATTCAGCTAATCCACTATTTATTTTCAACTATCTACCCACATTGATATTTTGCTCTGAAACCGTCGCATGCGGATAATGTGCGGGTTTTTATACACAATAATCAGTAGCAATACTGCCAGCTCTGCTTAAGGATTGAGCCAATGCGAAATTTTTCTATCCCACCTAGTACCAAAAGTATCATTAAAAAACGCATGGCGTCCTTGGCTATCTTTGTCATGCTTGGTGCATTACTGATTTACGAAGAGCCTACGATTGAAATTGCCTGGGTAACAGCAATTTTATTGCTGACTATTTATTTATTTGCGTTTGAAGTGGTTGATGTAGACATTGCAGCTATCACGATCATGGTAGTACTTGGTCTAACAAGCTTACTCGCGCCGATAATGGGTTTAGAGCAGGGCTTAGTGGATACAGCACATTTATTTGATGGCTTCTCGAGTAATGCGGTGATGTCGATCATCGCAGTCATGATCATAGGTGCAGGCTTGGATAAAACGGGATTAATGAGCAAGGTTGCAGCGTTTATTCTTAATGTCGGTGGCAATTCAGAAAAACGTATTATTCCAATTATTTCTGGCACAGTTGCATTTATATCTTCGTTTATGCAAAACGTCGGTGCAGCAGCGCTTTTTCTACCGGTCGTATCACGGATTTCTTCTCGTGCTAAGTTGCCGATGTCGCGTTTATTGATGCCAATGGGTTTTTGCGCAATTTTGGGTGGCACTGTCACCATGATTGGTTCATCACCACTTATCTTATTAAACGATTTAATTATAACTTCAAACTCTGCACTCGCCGCAGATCAGCAAATGCAATCTTGGAGTTTGTTTTCAGTAACTCCTGTGGGCATTGCATTAGTAGCAACTGGTATTTTGTATTTTGTTATCTTTGGCCGGTTTGTTTTACCAGTTTCTAAAACAGAAAGCTCTACATCAAGCGGAAATACAATGAGTTATTTTCATGATGTGTACGGTGTTGATTACGATCTATATGAAGTGATCGTGCCTGAAGGCAGTGACATTATAGGTAAGCGTCTCGATGACTTTGAAGATAAATATCAGTTGCGTGTTATTGCGACTAAACAATCTGGTCACGCCACTCGAATAGGTCCCGGTGCATTAGATCGAGATACAGGGCTCAGTGCAGGCATGGTACTTGGAATAACTGCAGAGCCAGATAATCTTGATCACTTTATTCAAAAATACAATTTAAAAAGACGTCCTCAGTTGCGTACTTTTGCAGAAGATCTGGCGAGTAATAAGGCAGGCATTGCAGAAATAGTTATCCCACCCAGTTCAAAATTAATTGGCCAGAGTGCACGCGATATTTGGATGCGTAAGACCTATGGTATTTCGATGATCACAATGCACAGAGATGGTCATACGATGCGCGAAGTTGAGGATATTCGTAATATTCCTTTCCATACTGGAGATACTTTGGTAGTTCATACTCCTTGGGAAGCATTAATGCGTCTAGAAAAAGATAGTAACTTTGTCGTGATTACTAGCGAATATCCGCATGAAGAATTACGACCTAATAAAGTGTTGTGGGCGGGTATTTTCTTTCTGATCGCACTTTCATTAGTTCTGTTTACGGATATTCGTTTATCGATTGCATTGTTAACAGGCGCCATTGGTATGGTGTTATCAGGTGTGTTACGCATCAATGAAGCATACGAAGCCGTATCTTGGAAAACAGTTTTTTTATTGGCAAGTTTAATTCCACTAGGTATGGCGGTTGAACAAACGGGTACAGCCAAATGGATTGCTGAGCAAACGCTATTGGTCGTAGGTGACATGCCGATTTGGGTGGTTCAAGCAGCTATGGCAATACTTGCTACGTTTTTTACCCTAGTAATGTCTAACGTAGGTGCAACGGTATTGTTAGTGCCACTTGCGGTGAATATTGCTATCGGTGTTGGCGCTAACCCTGCGCTTTTTGCTCTGACGGTTGCGATTGCAACATCCAATTCATTTCTTATTCCAACTCACCAAGTTAATGCTTTGATTATGGGTCCAGGTGGATACCGTGTTCCTGACTTCATGCGTGCTGGTGGGATTATGACTGTCTTATTTCTGATTGTTTCAGTAACCATGCTTAATCTGTTGTACTAGAGTTGTGCAGTATTAGTTTTTGTTAAATATTAGTCCTCAGTTGCTAACATTTCTAAAATCTCATCAATATAATCTAATAACGCACAGGCCATCATATCGTCTTGCTTCTTATCGCCAATTTTAGAAAGTGCTGATAAAGCTGTTGCAACTTTTTCAGAATCTTGTTTAGAAGTTTGGCCAGATAATTGATTGGTACGACTGATATGTTCTTGTAAATTATCTAAATGAATTTTTGCAGCAGCTTGGTCGCGTTCATCATTTAGAATTTGTGGGAAATAGATTTGTGCTTGGGTAGTGAATTCAGCGATTGCTTCATGCACACCAGGTTGGAGATATTCATCTAATGCCTCATTAAGAGAGGGGATGGATGACTCGTCATTTGGTCCTAGATTAAATCTATCTTTGTCGTTGGTTTTTTTATTCATTTGCTAGGTATGTGTGAACAACGTCACACTTTGTAATGGGTTTGTTATAAAACTGTATTAATACGTTAGTTTCTGAATAGTAACTTAGTTTTAATTGATCGGTCATTTTTGAGTTAACTCATGTGAATTCAAGCATATTGCTGCCTACTTCACATTAAAGCTTAGTTCATTTCTAGACAGCGTTAAATTTTAATACCTGCCCGTTGTTACACCATCGCTGCCCAGTCGGCAATGGACCATCCATGATGAGATGACCATGGTGTCCTGCACAGCGAGCACATCGATAGCCCTGTTTAGGCCATAAGCCTTTTAGATCGGTATACGTTTCTATATGTCCGCGTATATGGTCGCTGAAGCTTGGCCAACCTGTATTGCTGTCATATTTCATATCCGCAGTAAATAACTCTAGATCACACCCTTGGCAGCTATATGTGCCTGGTTGATAGAAATTGGTATATTTACTGGAATAGCGTGGTTCGGTAGCCCCAGTGCGCAGAATTGCATACTGAGCAGAGGTTAATCTCGCGCGCCAGAACTTATCGTCTTTTTCCCATTTCTCGATATCGGCACTTGCTTTGATGGCAATTCGATTATGATTTGAATTTAGCTGTAGGACGGTGAATAGAGTAAATCCACCTGCCACAATTAGAAAATTTCTTTTATTCAAGTAACTAATTCCAAGCGTACAGTGTTGATAACAATTTGATAGTGTAACGCTATTAGAAGTTGCAGTGTCTACTCAAAAAAATAATTATAATTTAGTTTGTATATTACATATAAGACAATGAATAAAAACAGTATTTTTGTACTATCCGTAGTCATATTAAGTGCTATTGCACAGTTGAGTTTAATGTCTGGAATTGATTGGTTGCAGTATGCAAGGCCGGATATTGATGCTGGACAATGGTGGCGCTTTCTTACCGGCAATTTAGTGCATTTAACTTGGCGTCATTTTGCTATGAATGCATTGGCACTGGTGGCTATATATGCGTTGTATCCGCATAGTTTGAAGCCCAAAAGTATGTTGCTAGTATTTTTATTAAGTTGTTTATCTGTAACATTAGGAATTTGGATGTTCAGTCCCGAAATTCAGTGGTATGTAGGGCTATCAGGAGCACTACACGGACTGCTGATAACGTTAATTATCCTTGATTTCGCAGTGCACAAAAATCTGCTAAATATAATCCTGTTTGCAGCAGTTAGTGCTAAATTAGTGTGGGAAGGCATGATGGGACCTATTCCAGGAAGTGAATCTACTGCAGGTGGGCCGGTAGTGGTGCAGGCACATTTATATGGGTTTCTAGGTGGGCTGATCATTACAGTCTGTATGTATTTATTTAGTAAAAACAAGAAGCTATAGTTATGATTGAAAGTGGTTTATCTCATGAATTGTATAAGGAATTCCAACAAGTTAATCGCAATCTAACATATATAACCATTGCCTTGGTTTGTGTAGTAGCGCTGATAGTTTGGTTGTTTGGTATCGATGTGGGCGGTAAAAGAGCCAGTTCGATAGGGATTATGTTTATGGTGTTGGCGTATTTTACTTATAAAATTCCCTATATCAGCTATCGATATATGTTGAATAAATATAAGAATGAGTCTGAAAAACGCTCTGCTATTGGTTACGATTGGAAGCAATTTCGTGACTCAGCGATGCAGCGTAAGTATTAGATAAATGCCAATATAAATTACCGTCCGTCTGACTGAAAATATTCACGAACTATCGGAGTAAGCTGTCATAAAAGCGAGAGCCTGCTTATGGTTAAATTTAAGTTCTAACTAATTCATTTCTATTGCGAAATCGTTAATATCTGACAATCATTAAGCAATGCTAGGCATATTTCGTAAAAAACCATTACGCAGTTCATTTTTTCCGCGCGGCGAAAGAACGGATATTGATGGTGATGTATATGTGAAGCGTATAGGGAAGACTACCTTGAGAGCCAGCCTGGGAAATATCAGTGAGGGTGGTTTATATGTGCAGATTCCCGAGCATGATCTTGAACGCGGTAAAAAGGTTGAGATTGTGTTGGTGAGCAAAACTGGCTCGCTACGACGTATCAGTAGATTGATGGGTATCATAATACGTACGGATGAGCAGGGTGTTGCAATGGTGACTTACAAGAAAGACAACATGAATTCCCAGCAGAACTTATTAACAGAAGAACAATTATTGAAGCAAGAATTTGGTGAGGTCTAAAAAAGCTGTATTTGGACCCATCTGCATGCAATCTCAGGTCAAATGGCTGATATTCGCAGATAAGCTGTAAAATTTACTAATCGTTGCAGGACTATAATACAGGCTGTAGTTTCTCTCCTTCTGAAACTGACCCACGTTGAATTAAACCTCACACGTGGGTTTTTTTTGTCCCGAACATTTTTCACCAGACTATTTCTGCATATTTTCTATGAATTGAGCTGTGATAGCATCTTGCTATGCATGCACTATTATTAATTGCCCATGGAAGTCGACGACAGGCTTCAAATGAAGAGGTTAGGGAACTTACAAAGGTTTTAGAACAGCATACTGATGATGATTTTTCGATTGTTGAGTGTGCCTTCCTTGAATTAGCAGAGCCTTCCATACCGGATGGTGTTAGCGCATGTGTGCGAAAAGGTGCCGAATCTGTAACGGTGCTGCCATATTTTCTTTCGGCTGGGCGTCATGTGGTAACTGATATACCAGAAGAACTGCAAAAAGCTCAAAGCCAACATCCTCATGTCAGCATTAAAACATCCCCTTACTTAGGGTCGGCCCAGGGTATTAGTGAAATTTTAATTAGCCTAAGTAAACAAGCATCATAATTACCCGCCTGTATAAAGATGAATTAAATTCATTTGCCAGCGAGATGAAAAAAAGCAGATGGAGATGTTTTAGCTTTCTAATTTATCTAGTTCTTGTTTTAAATCGTTTTCGTCTTGTGCATCATAAGGCGAATTTCTAATTTGATCGTGAACC
>CAYXVH010000298.1:0-12836 GCA_964468615.1 uncultured Thiotrichales bacterium
TAATTCAGGAATGATTACATCTACTTTCATGACATTACCTCAATATTTCATGAATCTGTTAATACAGTTAACAATTTACTACACCGCTCTCAATGAAGATCTGGATATTTGTTCTCGCAAGCCTAATGCATCTTCAATTAATGCTTGTTGTTGTTCTCTATGTATATGCAAAGAACCAGATGCAGGCGATGCTGAGTAAGTTCTACCTGCATATCTGATCGTCTGATCTTCACGTATGCATACTTTAATATTACGCCTAGACTGAATAAAGAACCATGCGCCTTGATTACGCGGTTCTTCCTGACACCAAACCAGCTCTTGTGCACCAGAATATTTCTTAATTATCTGCTGAACTTCGTCGTGCGGGAATGGGTATAGTTGCTCAATTCGCACAATTGCGGTGTTTGTTATTTTACGATCGCGCCGCATTTTTGCCAATTCATAATATAGTTTGCCAGCACAAAAGATGATTTTATTCACTTCAGCAGCATTAATGTCCTCAATTTCATCCAATACAGGATTAAACCCACCCTCAGTGAATTCATGTAGTTCAGATGAAGCGGCAGGATCACGTAGAATATTTTTTGGCGTCATGACAATCAGTGGTTTTCGATATGGGCGCAGTATTTGTCTTCGCAACATATGAAAAACCTGTGAAGGTGAACTTGGCATGCACACTTGCATATTATCTTCGGCACATAGCTGTAAATAGCGCTCAAGCCTTGCAGAAGAATGTTCTGGCCCCTGACCATCAAATCCATGTGGCAATAGCATCACTAAGCCACAGTAACGCTGCCATTTCGCTTCTGAAGAACTTAAAAACTGATCCACATACATTTGCGCATTATTAGCGAAGTCACCAAACTGGGCTTCCCAGATAACCAAAGTTTGTGGTTCTGCCGTGCTATAGCCTACTTCAAAACCCAATACAGCCTCTTCAGACAATAATGAATTAATCGGCAAGAATAACGGTTGGTCTTTTGCGATATGCCTTAACGGAATATAAGCCTCACCTGTTACTTGATCATGAAAAGCAGCATGGCGATGGGCAAAGGTTCCTCTAACTGAATCTTGCCCAGAAATTCGCACTCCATAACCATCTTCTAGCAATGAAGCATAGGCAAGTGTTTCACCAAAGCCCCAGTCAGCACTCATTTCGCCTCTGCCCATTTTTAAACGTGCATCAACTATTTTTTGTACGATGCGATGCAAAGTAAAACCTTTAGGTATTGTTGTAAATTTTTGACTAAGGTCTTTTGCTCGCTCTACACTTATTTTCGTACTAGCCTTTTCTCGCCAATGTTTTCCTAAATACGGCTTATAATCGACAACGTACTTGCGGTTTAATTTCTTTGCGATAGGACCACAAACTTTATCGCCTCTTTGTAGTTTATTTAAATATTTCGTTTCGAGTGCTTTTACACGTGAAGGTGTTATGGTCTCATTTCGAAACAATCGATTCGTATATATACTTCGTACACCTTCTTTGTGACGAATTGCTTGATACATTAATGGTTGTGTTACAAAAGGCTCATCGGCTTCATTGTGACCGTGTTGTCGATAGCAAATCATGTCAATCACTACATCACGTTTAAACTTCATCCTAAAATCAACGGCGAGCTTTGAAATATAGGCTATAGCTTCCGGATCATCACCATTTACATGAAAAATAGGTGCTTGCACCATCTTGGCGACATCTGTGCAATAGAATGTTGAACGAGAATCCAGTGGATCACTGGTAGTAAAACCAATCTGGTTATTCACGATTACGTGAATACTGCCACCCGTTGTATAGCCACGGGTCTTAGAAAGATTAAGTGTCTCCATAACCACACCTTGTCCTGCAAATGCCGCATCGCCATGTATTAGTAATGGCATAGCATCTACACGGTCATCATCCTCGCGTCTTTCTTGTCGTGCCCGCACAGAACCCTCAACCACGGGATTAATAGCTTCTAAATGCGAAGGATTAAATGCCAATACGGTATGAACTGGCCCATATTCAGTTTTTAAATTAGTCGAGTACCCTTTGTGATATTTCACATCACCCGAGCCACCAACTGGATCTAGTGCGTCTTCAAATTCTTGGAAAAGCTCTTCTGGATTTTTTCCTAAAATATTAACTAATACATTCAAACGACCACGATGCGCCATTCCCATTATGACTTCACTGACTTTATGGAATCCACAACGTCTAATAATTTCATCAACTATCACAATTAAGCTTAAACCACCCTCAAGCGAGAAACGTTTTTGTCCAACATATTTTTTATGCAGATACACTTCAAGCGACTTCGCCGCAATCAGCATTTCTAAAATAGTGCGTTTACGTTTATCTGAAAAACCAGATGACAAATAAAATTGTTCTAAACGATGTTGTATCCATTCTTTTTGTTCAGACGAAGCGATGTGCTTGAATTCTGAGCCAATGGTTCCGCAATAAGTTACCGAAAGCATATTGATAATTTCACTCAGTGGTGCTTTCTTAATGCCTCCCAACGACCCGGTTTCAAATACGGTTTCCATATCGGCATGCGTTAAACCGTGAAACTCAGGATTCAGTTCTGGAATATCAGGTCGTGCCGTGCCACTTAGCGGATCTATATCTGCCTGGCGATGACCTAAGTAGCGATATGCACTAATTAATCTTATTACACCAACTTGTTTTCGATTGTTTGCAGCAGAGCTATCTTGTGGAGCCTCAGAAATTTTTTGATGCGCGGATTCACGCAAGTTAGCCCTAACGCTTGAATGAGTTATATTTGTAACAGGGGTTGGCTCAAGTCTGTCAAAGACTTCGCGCCAATATTCCGAAACCGATGTTGGTTCAGTTACATAGTCTTCATAGAGGGCTTCAACATAGGCAATATTATTACTATTTAGTTGCCCACCAGTGAGTTTTAAAAGCGCGTCTTTATCCATTAATCCTTAAATACAATATCGTGTCTCTAATGAACTCTATGAGACTACAATTATAAGATCTGCGCAATCCCAAGCAGCTTACATAGTGTGGGTAGGTCGATCAGCTTGAAGTGCGCCAGCAAGTAGGCCTTCAATCTTATTTCGGGTTTGACCATTATCCTGGTTACTAAATTGAACTCCGATTCCAGCGGTGCGATTACCTTGAGCGTTAGGAGGTGTAATCCAAACAACATTACCAGCGACAGGAAGTCGTTCCGTGTCTTCCATTAAGGTAAGCAGCATGAAGACTTCGTCATCCAGCTTGTAAGCCTTATTGGTGGGAATAAATAGGCCGCCATTCTTAATGAACGGAATATATGCCGCGTACAAAGAACCTTTGTCTTTGATCGCCAGCGATAGTATGCCTCTGCTGCCTTCTGCCATAGTAAATCTTATATGTTTTCGGCCTTATACCGGTTGTTCTAGCACTTCCTGACATCGAATGAGCATGTCTTCGATGAACAACCTCTTATTAAGTGGCGCACTAGAAAATCTACGCAATTCAATAAGTTTGTCCATAAATTTGAATAATGAATGTAAGTCTACTCGGCCCACTAGGCTATGCAAGCTCCGACGAATGTCCGGATTTTCAAGGGTCACCGGCTCTTTCTCATAATGGCATCGAATCAGATCTGCACACCACGCTTGCTGCCAGCTCACCAGCCTTTCTAACTGCTCATCCTGATGCTTTACTGAGACCATGGTTACATTGGTCTTGCCTGATAGAAAATGCCCTAAATCCTTGTAGTAATCCGCCCTGTTCTCACCTAATCCAGAGGCATCTAGCTCTTGTGCTAGCAAGGGGCGATTACCAGCAACTTTGAGAAGCGCTGGCCAATGATCCTTTTTCTGTTGCTGATTAAGCCAACTTAAACTCTGCTCATCATCTGGTAGATTAAATTTCCATGTTTGACAACGGCTTTTAATCGTCGGTAGTAATGCATCAGCACGATGGGTGATTAAAAATATAATAGAATTTTGTGGCGGCTCTTCCAAAGTTTTTAGCAATGCATTTGCAGCATTATTATTCATTGTCTCCGCATAATTTAGGCAGACAATCTTATAATCGCCTTGTTGGCGGCTTAATGTCATAAATTGATTAATTTCTCGAATATCATCAATTTTTATTTGCTCAACCTTATTTGATGATTTTTTATCTTGCTCTGCATCTTCATCAACGTTCAACATGCGGATATCAGGATGGGTTCTTGCAGCAAATAGATGGCAATCTTTACATTCACCACACGCATGATCATCTACTGTTGGATTAGCACAGTTAAGACGCTGAATAAATGCTAAACAAAACTCTAATTTACCGATCGATTCAGGACCGGATAACAATATCGCATGTGCAAGGCGGTTATCTTTTAAATAACGAGTTGCCTGATGCCATATTTCAGATTGCCATGGAAATATCATGCGTTCATAAAGTCCTGTACTAGGAAATCAATCCTGCAAAGCGTTGTTTCATAGCAGCCTGAATAGCTAATGCAGCCTCATCAATTTTTTGATCAGCATTCACTATAGAAAATCTTTCTGGATTCGCTTTTGCAAGTTTTAAATAACTATATCTAACACGCTCAAAAAATTCGACCTCCTCCAATTCGAAACGATCTTTTTCTCCACGTTTTGATACTCTATGCATACCTTCTTGTATTTCGCCTGATAACAGTATTGTTAAATCAGGCCGAAATTGATCCTGCACAGAGGTTTCTATTCTTTCAATTGTAGGGAAAGCGACGCCGCGTCCACCACCTTGATATGCGTAGCTAGCATCGGTAAAACGATCGCATAATACCCATATATTGTTCTTTAACGCAGGATAGATAATCTCTTTAAGATGTTGCGCGCGAGCAGCAAACATCAATAACAATTCAGTCATCGGGTCTATATCAGTGCCATCATTATTAAGAAGAATTTCTCGTACACGTTCACCAAGTTTAGTGCCGCCTGGTTCACGCGTTACCAAACATGCAATATTCTTGGTCTTTAAATATTTTTCTAAAAGTTGTATTTGCGTAGTTTTCCCTACGCCTTCTGTACCTTCGAAAGTAATAAACTTTCCCTGGCACATTTCCTCTGCATCTTTACCCATAATCGCTCTGAAAATATAAACGCTTATTCGGTTTTATGATCGGCTTGATATTTATCTTTTTTCCCACCAAGTTGATATTTTATAACTGCATCACGATGTTCATCATAAGTTTTTGAAAAATAGTGTGTACCGTCACCTTTAGAAACAAAGAATAAAACCTCAGTATCTGCGGGATGCAGTGCAGCCGCTATAGAGGCGCGACTTGGTAATGCTATAGGCGTGGGAGGCAGGCCTTTATGCACATATGTATTGTATGGAGTATCTGCTTGCAAATCTTTACGACGTATATTTCCAGTATATGTATCGCCCATCCCATAAATAACCGTTGGATCAGTTTGCAATCGCATATCACGCTTTAACCGCGTAACAAATACAGCTGCAACAAGATTACGCTCATCTTCAACACTAGTTTCTTTTTCAATAATCGACGCCAAGGTTAATGCTTCTTCAGCAGATTGTAGCGGCGTGTCTTTAGGGCGGTTAGACCACTCTTCTTCTAACACTTTCTCCATATAATCATGAGCACGTTGGAAAAACTCAACATTCGTAGTGCCTGCTGGAAAATGATAGGTATCTGGATAAAACCAACCTTCTGGATGTTGGTTTAATTCTAACCTTTCTAATAATTCATCTTGAGTGGCTGCTGTTTGTTTTATTTTTTCGTGCTTTTGCACCTCTTCCCAAAGTTGCTTAAAAGTCCAACCCTCTATAACCGTTAAACCAAACTGAATGGTTTCACCTTTTATAAGTTTATTAAGCAATTGCACAGGACTTAAATTAGCTCTTAACGTGTACTCGCCTGCCTTTATTGAATTACTTGCACCACTGAGTCGTCCAAATATCTTCCATGGCAAAGTTTCGGCCACTAAACCACGTTCGACAAGCTGTTGAGTGATTTGTCGAAAATGCATTCCAGGTTCGATAACTAGCTGAACTTCTTTACCACTCGAGGATAGTGGCTTATTTGCATAGTCTTTAAAATAGATAGACAGCATCGTCACAACGATGGTCAATATAATGAACAGCGAACTAATTATACGCGTATAGGTTTTCACGCAAGATTTCCTAGCTATTAAATACTGCTACAAGCTGGTCGATTATAGCGGTTTTGCTTAGCTTACGCTCACAATAACTACGTACTGGCCAGATAGCATTTATGCTGTTACATAGGAACATAGCTTGGATTTGACTTATTTCAGAATGATTGAAAGCACGTAATTCCATGTCTATATCATTTGCTCGACAATATTCAATTATTTTTTTACGCATTACTCCGGCAACACCACATTGATCTAAAGTAGGCGTAACAAGTGTATCGTTTATTTGGAAAAATACGTTACTGGAAGTGGCTTCGATGACATTATTATCTTCATCACAAACCAAGCCTTCTTGGTAATCGTCATCCCATTCGCTACGTGCGAGTATCTGCTCAAGACGATTAAGGTGTTTTATTTGAGAAAGCTTGCTTTGCTTAGATAGACGGAAATCGCATTGCGTTACCTTCACACCAATTTCAGTAAAACTTGCTGGATGATTTGGCCATGGAAATTTTTGCACAATGCGACTAAGCGCTTGCACCGTTGGCTTATAACCTCTTCCACCTATGCCACGAGTGATAATAATTTTTATCACACAATCTAACTTGGATTCGGCATTGAAAACTTGTTGAACTTCTTTTTCAAGTAAAGAGACATCTAAGCCTTGCAAACCGAGAGTCATACAACCTTGCTCAAGTCTTGCTAGATGATCATCCCAGTATTGCAATTCACCTTGTTTAACTGCAATGGTTTCAAACACGCCATCGCCGTATAACAGGCCTCGATCAAGACTGGAGAGCTGATCACCCTGGATGCCATTAATGATGACTTCAGGATTCTGCATTTTAATGGTTATGTATTCTAATCACATCGCGATGATCAAATACGTTAATGAAGCGAGTTAAACCTTTTTCATCACAAGGGTGCCATTCGTGCCACCGAAACCAAATGAATTAGATAGCGCTACATTGATTTGTTTATCACGCGCTTCATTCGGCACATAATCAAGATCACACTTAGGATCTGGTGTGTCGTAATTTATCGTTGGCGGTAGTATACCGTTGTATAAACCTAAAATACTGAATACGGCTTCTACTCCGCCTGCCGCACCCAACAAATGTCCCGTCATTGATTTTGTAGAACTAACTGCTAGATTGTTTGCATGATCACCAAAGGTGCTTCTAATACCCTGAGTTTCAGCAGCATCTCCTGCAGGTGTAGAGGTGCCGTGCGCATTAATGTAATCCACATCGGTTAAGTTTAAACCCGCATCTGCCAATGCATTCAGCATACACTTCGCTCCACCACTGCCACCTACGGCCGGCGAGGTCATATGATAAGCATCGCTACTCATTCCATAGCCTGCCAATTCACAATATATTTTTGCGGATCGTGCTTTAGCACTTTCATATTCTTCTAAGACAATCACGCCAGCACCATCACCCAACACAAAACCGTTTCGATTTATGTCGAACGGACGACTTGCGCCTTCAGGATCATCGTTATGCGAAGAACAAAGTGCTTTTGCGGCTGCAAAACCACCAATGCCTAATGGACAGGTTGCCATTTCAGCACCACCTGCAACCATAATGTCTGCATCGCCATACATAATCATTCTTGCTGCATCGCCGATATTATGAGTACCTGTTGTACAAGCAGAAACAATTGAAATATTTGGTCCACGATAACCTTTCATTATCGACAAGTTACCTGAAACCATATTAATGATATTACTCGGCACGAAAAATGGTGAGATCTTCTTCGGACCACCCTTTAGATAAGCTTCGTTACTTTTCTCAATGCCTGGTAATCCACCAATGCCGCTACCAATAGCAACACCAATACGATCTGCATTTTCCTCTGTAACTTCAAAACCAGAATCTTCTGCAGCTTGAATACCTGCGCCAATTCCATAATGAATAAAAGGATCCATCTTACGTTGATCCTTCTTAGACAAATAATCATCGACAACAAAGTCTCGAGTTTGTCCCGCAATTTGAACTGAAAATGCACTGGCATCAAAACAATCAATTTTGGAAATACCACTTTTACCAGCAATGATATTAGCCCAAGCTTTTTCAATGCTTGAGCCGACTGGAGAAACAATCCCCAAACCGGTTACGACTACACGTCTACGAGACATAGTATTTACTTTGTATTAGATAACTTAAATATTAAGCAGTTCGTTGCTTTTAGCAACACAGCTACCTTGGAAATGAATAAATAAACTTAAAAATTATTTATTATTATTAACGTAATCAATCGCTTCTTTTACTGTAGTAATTTTCTCAGCCGCTTCATCAGGAATTTCACATTCGAATTCCTCTTCTAACGCCATTACTAATTCAACAGTATCCAAAGAGTCAGCACCTAGATCGTCAACAAAAGATGCGTTTTCCTTAACTTCATCTTCACTAACACCTAATTGCTCAACAATGATCTTTTTAACTCTTTCTTCGTTTGTGCTCATAAAATTGCTTCCTCTTTGCAAAAAATTCAGACCGATCCTAAATCGGCTCGCTATTGTATTGAAAAGGCCCTCACCTTACCATCATCTTGAATACCTCTAATCTGACCTAAGGCCAAATAAGTCTTAGTATTCTTTTTAGGATCTAAACAGGTTTTGTTGATTAGATACAAGGAGTTAGACGATATAGTTTAAGTAAGAATATGTTTTTTATTTAACATATTCTAGGCCATATATAGGCCTCCATTGATATGAATAGTTTCACCCGTTATGTAAGCGGCGTTATCAGAAACCAAAAATTTAACCGCTTCAGCTATATCTTTCACATTACCCATACGACCCAGAGGGATGTTACTGATCAGTGCCTTTTGCTGTTCTTCGTTAAGCTCGTCAGTCATATCTGTCTCAATAAAGCCAGGCGCAACGGCATTTACGGTTATACCGCGTGAACCCACTTCTTGAGCCAATGATTTAGTAAAACCGAATATACCCGCTTTGGCTGCCGCGTAATTAGTTTGCCCAGCATTGCCAGAAGAACCTACCACGGACGAAATATTTACGATGCGCCCAGTCTTGGCCTTCATCATATCGCGTAAACAGGCTTTAGAAAGTCTATACATAGAAGATAAATTGGTATTGATGACATCATTCCATTCATCATCTTTCATGCGCATCAACAGGTTGTCTTTAGTGATGCCCGCATTATTAACCAAAATTGTAGGAGCACTATATATTTCTTTAATGTTTTCGAGACATGATTTAATCGAATCCTCTTGTGTAACATCAAGCACCAATGCATGACCGTCAAAACCATGCGATTTCAGTTCTTCTTGAATCTTATTAGCGCCGTTTTGCGTAGTAGCCGTACCGACCACAGCCAGCCCTTCTGCTGCTAATGCATGCAGAATTGCTTTTCCTATCCCTCGACTAGCACCTGTTACCAGTGCGACTTGCTTACCCATAGTTACTGAGATTACCTGTTTTTATGCTTTTTCTTGCGCTATCTCTAGGGCTTGTTCTAGACTTTTTATATCGTATACACCATAGCATGGCACACTTTTATCGATACGTTTACTAAGACCTGTAAGTACCTTACCTGGCCCTAACTCTATAAAAATCTGAGTACCCTGAGAAACCATATGCTGAACTGTCTCTACCCAACGCACAGGATTAAATAACTGTCGATATAAAGCGTCTTTAATATCTTGATCACTCACATGAACCTTTACATCAGCATTATGGATAACGCCTACCTCAGAAGAGTTAAATGTAATATCACTGAGATAATCTCGCAACTTATCGGCGGCTGGCTGCATTAAACTACTATGCGAGGGCACACTGAGTGGGAGTATCACAGCACGCTTTGCACCCGCCTCTTTAGCAGCATCAATCGCTCTTGTTACCGCTGCAGAATCTCCAGCAATAACTACTTGGCCAGGAGCATTGAAATTTACAGCCTCTACTACTTCACCTTGCGCCACTTGTAAACAAACATCGGCGAGTTTATCGTCATCTAAACCTAGTACTGCTGCCATGGCACCTTGCCCAACCGGAACCGCTTCTTGCATCACTTCGCCACGAAAGCGCGCCAGAGGCACTACTGATTCGAAATCCAACACTCCGGCACAAACCAAGGCGGTGTATTCCCCAAAACTATGTCCGGCAACAAATTCTGCTGGCTTTGAAAACTGCTTAGCCCAAATTCTCCATACTGCGACACTTGCACACAGCATTATCGGTTGAGTATTTTCAGTGCGATTAAGATCTTCTCCTGGCCCATCTGATACAAGCGCCAACAAGTCCTGCTGCAGGATCTCAGAGCCTTGCTCAAAGGTTTGCTTAACTTCGGGATATCCACCAGCCAGTTCAGCTAGCATACCGACGGATTGGGAACCCTGGCCGGGAAACAAATATGCGTGACTCATTTATAAAGCTAATAATTAATAGATATTTGCTGGGCTATTTTGAAACGCAACATTGTACTCACAAATCAAATCGCTTGTTTTATTTTTTTCTTCTCCCATAATGTGCGACTTCTTATATATACGTAGGAGCTGTATGGCTAAGGAAGACCAAATTGAAATGGAGGGTACCGTTATGGAAACCCTGCCAAACACCATGTTTCGTGTAGAGCTTGAAAACGGGCATACTATCATTGCACATATTTCTGGGCGTATGCGTAAACACTATATTAAGATTTTGACCGGTGACAAGGTCACGGTTGAAATGACACCCTATGATTTATCAAAAGGAAGAATTACTTTCCGTGGAAAGTAATAGACCAGGATAAATTTATAAAGACACCTAATTTGTAACTTCTTCTAGATACTCAATTTCTAACGCACTTACTGACCCATTCTCTGAAGCAGAGTTGCCATTCTCATCGCTAGCACGTACCACAACTTTGCCGCCGTTTTCTAAACAGCCAAACAAAATTTCTTCAGCGAGTGGTTTCTTGATGTGTTCTTGAATAACACGCTCCATTGGACGTGCGCCCATTTTCACATCATAACCACGTTCAGCAATCCACTCTTTTGCAGAAGCTTCAACTTGGATTTCTATTTTCTTAGACTCTAACTGCGCTTCTAATTGAGATATAAACTTATCTACCACATGTAGAATAGTTTTCTGATTAAGCGGTGAGAATTGAATGATTGCATCCATTCTGTTTCTGAACTCAGGCGTGAAGGTACGCTTAATTATCTCAGCACCATCTGACTGATGGTCTTGCGAAGTAAAACCAACGCTACTGCGATTCATTTCTGATGCACCTGCATTTGTAGTCATCACTAAAATCACATTACGGAAATCAACTTTTCTTCCATTCGTATCCGTCAACGTACCATGATCCATGATCTGTAATAACAAATTGAAAACATCTGGGTGTGCTTTCTCAATTTCGTCTAACAATAAAACACAGTGCGGCGCTTTTAATATCGCATCGGTAAGCAACCCACCCTGGTCAAACCCAACATAGCCAGGAGGCGCACCAATTAAACGCGAAACCGTGTGGCGCTCCATATATTCAGACATATCAAATCGTAGTAGCTCAATACCAAGTATCATCGATAGCTGTCGGGTTACTTCGGTCTTACCAACACCTGTTGGCCCAGCAAATAAGAATGAACCAATTGGTTTTTCTTCGTTACCAATTCCTGAACGCGACATTTTAATTGCAGTAGACAGTGTGCCAATAGCATCATCCTGACCAAATACCACCAATTTCAAATCACGCTCTAAATTCTTTAACACGGAGGTATCATCAGAACTTACATGTTTAGGCGGTATGCGTGCGATCTTAGACACCACATCTTCAATTTGTTTAACAGAGATGGTCTTCTTACGTGAAGACTTAGGCTTAATATTCATATTCGCTCCAGCCTCATCAATCACATCAATTGCCTTGTCTGGCATGTAACGGTCATTAATGTATTTGTCCGCAAGCTCTGCGGCAGTTTTAAGTGCTTTATCAGAGTATTTAACATCATGGTGCTCCTCAAAGCGACTGCGAAGCCCTTTAAGTATTTGAAAAGTCTCATCTACCGAAGGCTCATCTACATCGATATTTTGAAATCTTCTCGCCAAGGCGCGGTCTTTTTCAAATACGCCACGGAATTCTTGATACGTAGTAGAACCGATACATTTAAGTTCACCGGAACTTAACATTGGCTTAATTAAGTTTGAGGCATCCATTACTCCACCTGATGCAGAACCCGCACCAATTACTGTATGAATTTCATCAATGAAAAGAATTGCACCTTCTTCTTCTTTTAACTGATGCAGCACCCCTTTAAGGCGTTTCTCAAAATCACCACGATATTTAGTACCTGCTACCAAACCACCTAGATCTAATGAATAGATCGTACTGTCTTGTAAGATTTCAGGAACTTGTTTCTCAACTATCCTCTTTGCAAGTCCTTCAGCAATAGCCGTTTTACCAACACCCGCTTCACCTACTAACAATGGATTATTTTTGCGGCGGCGACATAGAATTTGCACCACACGCTCAATTTCATTATCACGACCAATTAAAGGATCAATTTTTCCTTCCATTGCACGTGCATTTAAGTTGCTTGCAAAACGCTCCAGAGGTTTTGGAGCAGGCGCATCACCATTTAAATCTACTTCCGGGTTACCGGTTAATTCGCTTTCTGATTCCATTGGAACTTTTGAAATACCGTGGGCAATGAAATTCACCACATCTAAACGTGCTACATCATGTTGCCCTAATAGATATACCGCATGCGATTCTTGCTCGCCGAAAATCGCAACCAAA
>CAYXVH010000299.1:0-12028 GCA_964468615.1 uncultured Thiotrichales bacterium
ATTTCGCATTGACTGTGTGTATGTGGTGAAAAATTGTTTGTGGATTCAATCTACAAAGCTTGCTTAAGCTCTAATAATTGTTCGATACGTTGAGCAATTTGCGAATTTCCTGGTTCAATGGCAAGGGCTTGTCCATATAAAAACAGCGCAATATTATAATTTTTACTTTTTGCTTGTAGTTCAGCCCAATCAGCATAGTAGATTTTTAACGTGGACAAGCCTTGTTTTGCCTGTTGATTTTGCGGCTCAAATCTCAAAACATCCTGGTACGCAATTTGAGCTTCTTGATAACTGCTGTAGTTACGGTTGTTAGCGCCAATATCGATTTCTATTTGCTGCATATTTTGTTCGGCTGTAACGAGTAAGTTTTGAATGGATACAGCTTGATCGCTGTTTTGGGGTACGACAGTATTCACCTCGTTGGTGAGTTTAGTTGTAGCAATGATCTCTTGTTGGGCAATGGCTTGTAAATTTGTTATTGCAACCGTATCTGTTGGATCAACGCTAAGCGCTTTGTTATAGAAATATTTTGCGCGCTTGAGCTCGTTATTTTGGAAATAGTAATTCGCCCAGTTTAAATATTTATCACGTACTTTATTAACACCGTTAATGGCTGCTTTGTTGTCCGGAGACTTTTCCAGAATTTTTTGATAAGTTTCTAAGGCGTTATTTCCGGGAGGGGTTGATAGATTCTTATTCTCAAGTTGAGATTCTGCCAGGACAAGCAAATTATTAATTTCAGTAGTGAGCGAAGAATTATCTATAGGATTTGTAGTTTCTTGTTCCACTAAAGGCTGTTGTGGGCTCTCTTGGGTAAGTTCTTTGGTTGGGGCGCTGTCGGGAAGTTGACTTTGTTTTTGCGATATAGCTAACAAGGGACTTTCCTTGTCATTCTCGGTAACTAATACAGGTTTTTCGGTCTCATTCGCTATAATTTCCACAGCTGGTGGTGGTTCGTCGACGGCTAGTACATCCTGAATTTCTATGTTTACGGTAGTATCCTGGTTTGATTTGCTTACTTCATTTGTTATCTGATTTTCGGTAATTGTTTTTTCTGATTCTCTCAAAGTAACTTGGTCATCAGCAACTTCTTCAGTGATTGGGTCAGAACCTATTCGAAATGCAATAAAGGCAATAAAACTTAGTACTAGAACAGATAGTAGTCCTGCCATGGCTGAGAATGAGTTTTTTCTGACAGTTTCCGTCTTAGATGAAGGCGTCCACTGTGCTGGCATAAGTTCGTCTTCGATTTTATGCAACTTTTGTAGGCTGGTTTCATCTAGTCTAGGAATCGAAGAATCATTTTCAATAAGACCGTTTGCTTTTGATGTAATCGCAGGAAATATTGATTCTTGAACGCTAGATTTGATGCTTGATTGAACAGTAGTTTTATTCTTATTTAATTTGTTAATTGATTTTTTATGTGTCCTGTTCGCAGAGTTCTGTTTAGTTTTAGCCGATTGAAAGTCATTGATATACTTATACACATCACCTGAGGGCGGGAACGAATTGGATAAACGTAAATTTTTATCTTTAGAATATTGCTTTGCAAAATTGGCAGCTCGATTAACAGTATGTGTAGAGATATAGGTTAATTGATCTTTGTTTACTAGAGCCGCGCACCATTCTAGAACCACATCTAATACTGGTTGATCTGATTGGATAAAATCAGTAAGGGTTTGTAATGCTTCAGGTTTAAATTCAATTCGTTTGATATTCGAGGAAATTTTATATGACTTATTTTTTGCATAATAATATATTTCTTCTTTATTTAAGCTATCAAGAGGGAAATGGCTTAAATTTTGTGCGCTTAGATGTTTAATCGCTAAAAGCTGATCTTTAAATTTTAATGGCCCAGATAAGAGTAGTTGTAAACGATTGTTGTTGCTCGCTGATTGTTTTGTGCGCTCAATTAACTCACCCAAAAAATTAATAGGCAAGCAATCTGCATCATCTAAAACTATTACTAACTCATCTCCTATATCTGTAGACTCTAAAATAAAGTCTTTAATATTATTTAGTTGGTTGTCATTATTATTGTCTTTAGACCCAAGCACTGAAGGCAGATCTTTGCCTGATAAAGTGATAATGCGATTTTTAACAGCAATGTTTTTACATATGGTGTGAATGAGGGCAGATTTGCCAGCGCCCGTGATTAAGATGATTTGTCTATTATTTTTTAGTGCGGACAGTACTGCTTCGTAAGTGTTTTCAAGGACCTTTTTGGGCGCAGGTTGTTTAGAAGAATCGTCTCCTAATAGGGTAGTTTCATTTGGTATAACAGTGCTCATATCTCTGTACGCTGATAGAACTTTTATCGGTATAAATGATAACTGCTAATAATATAGTACTTACATGGTCTACGAATAATTCTACATGGCTTAAATTCACAAAATTTGAGAAATATTGTGCAAATTTAAGCCAATAGTAATTAGGAAAGGTATGAAATTAGCATAAATACCATATAGTATTTATGGGTTATGTTTTGGGTGTTATGGCCTTCACTATTTATATTAAAGACAATATCAGCGCAATTTGTACTGAGCTATAGATCACCTACACATATGGAATTAGAACCGTTTAGCTATAGGTCTATAATTTTTAGTAAAATACACTAAACAAAAATCAATATTAGTAAATGTATAACCAATAAACCCTATATTTAATAAACATAGTGTTAAATTAAGATAAGGAGTCATCGTGAGTAATAACAAACAACAGGGTTTTTCAACCCGCGCTATTCATGCAGGTGCTGCACCAGATCCAACTACAGGTGCACGCGGCACGCCTATTCATCAATCAACGGCATATGTATTTAAAGATGCAGATCATGCTGCCGCGCTATTTGGTTTAGAGGAATTTGGCTTTATCTACTCGCGCCTAACCAATCCAACAACCAGTGTCTTTCAAGATAGAATGGCAAGCCTTGAAGGTGGAGTAGCAGCTGTCTGTACTGCTTCCGGCCATTCCGCACAACTACTTGCGCTATTTGCCCTAATGAATAGCGGTGATGAATTTGTGGCTTCCAATAAACTCTATGGTGGGTCAATCACGCAATTTGGCCATAGTTTTAAAAAATTTGGTTGGAAAGTTAATTTTGTTGATCCCACAGATCCTGAAAACTTCCGCAAAGCGATTAATGAGAAAACCAAAGCAATATTTACTGAAAGTTTGGCAAATCCGGGTGGTGTGGTGTGTGATATTGAGGCGATTGCAAACGTTGCCCATGAAGCAGGTATTCCACTGATTGTTGATAACACACTACCATCCCCTGCATTATGCCGACCGATTGAATATGGCGCTGATATCGTTGTGCACTCAACGACTAAGTTTATTTCTGGCCATGGCAATGCCATGGGCGGCGTTGTAATAGATAGCGGGAATTTCGATTGGGCGCAAAATGACAAATTTCCAGGTCTCGTGAAAAACTGTGATGCTTACCACGGGTTAAATTTTCATGAAACCTTTGGCAATATGGCCTACGCTGTTTTTTGCATAGCAGTAGGTTTGCGTGATTTGGGCCCCACAATGGCGCCGATGAATGCATACTTATCAATAACAGGCTGTGAGACTCTGCCATTGCGTATGCAAAAGCATGCTGATAATGCTCTAGAAGTTGCGAAGTGGCTACAAGGAAATTCAAAAGTTACTTGGGTTTCTTATGCAGGGCTTGCTGATAGTGAATTTAATGCACTAGCTAAGAAATATTGCCCTGATGGTGCAGGCGCAGTTTTCACCTTCGGTGTTAAAGGCGGCTATGACATGGGAATGGGGATTGTAAGTAATTGCAAGTTACTCTCGCATCTTGCAAACATTGGTGACACTCGTTCACTGATTATTCATCCTGCTTCTACAACCCACCGCCAACTTACAGAAGAACAACAAATTTCAGCTGGCGCGGGCCCCGATGTGGTGCGCTTATCAATTGGTTTGGAAGATGCAGCAGATATTATTGCTGATCTTGATCAGGCAATTGCTGCGAGCAGTTAAACCGCTCTTAGAAATTCCCAGAAAGCAACCCTACTCACTGCACGAGTAATAATGCTTGTGCAGTCCTATTTTTCATAGCGCTAGATTTCTGTTGAATAGGGAATATTTAATTAATCAACTTCTTGTCTGAGACAAAGTGCCAGCTTTTCCGGATTAATGGCCCTTAGAAAATCATCCCAGCTTGTATAGTTTCATAAGCAATGAGTAACCATTGGAATTGGGTTTCCATAGTTTATATAGATTTATGGTTTTCACCGAGAACGTTAAAATCTGCCTATTTAGTCCGAAATTTAAACCCATTCAGTGCGTTACTGGGTTATTTATAAACATGGATACCCAATAATTCATTCTAGACAAATTCTTAATGCGTAATGTTTCACATTGTTATCGGAAATTTAAAATACTAACTAAACGATTAGAAAATAAATCAATCTAATTGTAATGATTTAATAATTAAATATAGAGGTATAAACATGAATTCACGCCTACTAAGCAAATTAATACTAATGGTATTTATATTTTTACCGTTAACTGCATCTGCAATTTCAGTTGGCGATACCGCGCCTTCGTTTAAGGCGCGAACCATTGATGGCTCAACAAGTGTGGCACTCGAAGATTATCGTGGCAAAGTGGTATTAATCGACTTTTGGGCCTCATGGTGTCCGCCATGTCTTAAATCATTTCCTAAGTATGATGATTTACGCAGAGAAATTGGCACCACAGATTTTGAAATCGTAGCGATCAATGTTGATGAAAACACTGATGACGCTAAAAAGTTCTTATCTAAGCATCCTGTAGGTTTTCCAATTGCTAAAGACCCTAAAGGTGTTTTACCTGGTGTATTTGGTGTAAAAGCAATGCCCACTTCATTTTTAGTCGACAAAAATGGTGTTGTTAAATATGTTCATGCCGCCTTCAAAGAAGGCGATATCGAAAAGCTTAAAGTTGAAATTGAAAAGTTAATTGCGCAATAATCACACAGCGAATTAAATTCTACGTAATACTTAGTAATAACTTTTGGACATAAATATGAAAATATATTCGCGTATTTTCGCTGTTCTTATAATCTGTTTCCTTACATTTTCATGTAGTTCTGTAAGTCCTTGGGAGCGAGGCATTTTGGCTAAGCCTGAAATGGCATGGGAGCCAGATCCATTAATAGGTCAATTACAAGAACACGTCTACTTTAGTAAAGAAGGATCTTCAGGTGGTTATGGTGCCGGTGGCGGGGGCTGCGGTTGTAACTAATTCAAAATTCTTCTCAACATAATCTAAATTATCAGACGAATAATAAATGAGTAAAAAACACAATGGCATCAGTCCAGCATTAGCTGCACTAACAACTGCAGCTATGGCATTACCCGGTATCAGTCCAACAGTTAAAGCCGCGGTTGCTGCCAATGAGCCAAAACTTTCATTGCAATACACATTCTATGATGAAGATTCAATTCCTAGCGGCGATGCAGCGCCTGAGGCGGGTGATCGTGATCGCTATGAAATTGATGTCTTGCAAGTGCAGTTTCTTTATCCACTCAATGATAAATTGCAGATCACAACAGGGTTTGTATATGATGATATGAGCGGTTCCTCGCCATGGTTTGTACGCCCAGATGCAAATGGTGACCCACTGGTGGTAATGAGTGGTGCAACAATTGACGATACTCGTTACGACTATAGTGTAGGTGCACAGTACTTTGGTGAAAAATATACCGTCTCACCTAACATCGGGTATTCAACAGAAAAAGATTACACATCAGTATATGGGGGGGTGCAAGTTGAATACGAATTCCCAAATAAATCTACATCAATTAGTGGCGGTGTATCAGTATCTTTCGATGAGATAGACCCTACACAAGATGCAGGTGTAGTGCGCGTCAATAATGAAGACAAAGAAAATTACTCTATCTTTGGGACTATCAATCAAGTCATTAATAAGCACACTATTATTCAATCTACAGTAGGCGTTTCTATTTTTGATGGCTATTTGTCTGACCCATATAAACAGGTTTTTCTTCCAACTGGAAACTTGCCAGACAGTCGACCAGATGAAAGAACTCAATATACTTGGTCAACGCGTTTACGCAGATATTCGGAATTATTCGCAGCAGCATTCCATGTTGATTATCGCTTCTATTATGATGACTGGAATGTGCGCTCTCATACTTTAGACTTAGGTTTAAATAAGGTAACCGAGAGTGGTTGGGCGTTCGATTCGTCCATTCGTTATTATTCTCAAACACAAGCTGATTTCTACGAGCCCTTTTATACTCAAGTCCGAGCGGATGGTGAGTATTCAAGTGATTATCGATTGTCACCCTATGGGTCCATTTCATTTCGCCTAGGCTTGTCAGAAACTATAGGTGATTGGACAATTAAGTTAGGAGCTGAGCGTTATTTAAGTGATAAGTCATATTCTATTCAAAGTGTAGATGTAGAAAATCCCGCCTTACTGGATTACACGCAATTTACCTTTGGTATGGACTATAGTTTTTAATTATTTTTCCGCTTATACGCTCACAAAGACTTTCTGAGAAAAAAGAATTTAAAAGATAGACTTCTTATTTCTCAATATTCTTTAGATTATTCAGAATTTTAAAAATCTAGTAAACTAAGTTATCTTTCGTTTTTGGGGTTTCCTATTTGGAGCTCTTTACCTTTCCCTTTAAAGCAATGGGCTCGCCTTGTGAGCTGCGTCTTTATGTAGAGAATAAAAATTCTGCAAATCAAATTGCTAGTGATGCAATAGCAGAAATACATCGCCTAGAAAAAAAATACTCTCGTTATCGTGAAGATAGCGCCACGACTAAAATTAACAATAGTGCAGGAAATCTATGTGGCATTGAGGTCGATTCTGAAACCGCGCTATTGCTTAACTATGCACAAGTGGGTTATGAGCAAAGTACAGGTTTATTTGATATTAGCTCTGGAATTTTGCGCAAAGTTTGGGATTTTCGATCAAATAAAATTCCAACGCAAAACGATATTGAAGCACTATTACCCTTAATTGGCTGGAACAAATTAACCTGGAAACCCCCCTTGCTTAGCTTGCCCATGCAAGGCATGGAACTGGACTTTGGTGGCTATGTAAAAGAATACGCAGCTGATGTTGCCGCAAACTTTTGTCGCCTTGCAGGCATACAGGGTGGGCTTGTAAATCTAGGCGGCGATATATGTATTATTGGACCACATCCAAACGGTAAACCCTGGAAAGTAGGTGTGCGACATCCACGAAATCCAAATATGCCGATGTCCTTTGTAATGTTATCAAAAGGTGGTTTAGCAAGTAGCGGTGATTATGAACGTTTCATGCTGGTTGATGGTGTTCGTTATGCACATATATTAAATCCTCAAACAGGTTGGCCGGTGAATAGTTTAGCCAGCACTAGTGTCTATGCTGAACAATGTGTAGTGGCAGGAACATCTTCCACGATTGCAATGTTGAAAGGTGAACAGCAAGGGTCTGCTTGGTTAGAGCAACTCGGATTACCTTATCTATGCATGAATCAGAATGAGGAAATTTTTGGCACACTCAAACATGTAGGCAGTGCAGATGAATAATCCTCATGGAATGGGTAATGCTCTGGTTTGATAAAACGTAGCAACGCCGAGTATTGATTGTGTCCTAAAAATGTGACTACTTTCACATATTTGAATTAAAACCCTAAAGAAAACATAGAAATACGACCGTTTATTCATACATTGCTACCACTTATCGAATAAAAGAGTTACTATTTCATTGCCACATTGTTCCAACTCCAGTGGCAAACAGAAAGTCTTGTGGAAGGATCCACAGGGCTTTCTTATATCTAGATTCAAACTTTGTTTTTATTGAGTTAAAAACTCTTCGATCTGTTCTGCATTTTCTTCAGCATCTATTTCGCCTAACTCTATTAATCGATTTAAATAATCTGGTTGGAACATTAATAAAGAAAGTGAATCAGGGCTTTTTGTATCGCGTGTTCCAAAACCACGAGTAAAATATCGAAATGGTTGAGGAAGCTTAATTTCATACTGACTAGCAAGCTTACCTAAGTCTTCACTGGGCCGTAGTATTAACAAGTTCACTTTATTTAGTTCTTCTCGTGTTTTTTCATTCACTTCATCGTAGAGCATATTAATGCGACTCATGTTGGCAGCATCATAATCCAGTAGATCAAGGAAAATTGAATCCAGCAAAATACCAATAATCTGTGCTACCGGCGCGAACTCACCAATCATGGTTTCATCAGGAATTACTTCACCACCTCGATAACGCGTCGAAATCGCAAGTATTTTTTTCGCTCCTAAATGCATAGTCGGGGAAAGAGGAGCAATCGAACGTATTCCACCATCTCCATGCCAACCATCGTCTAGCTTAACAGCAGGAAATACCAGGGGTAATGCTGTCGATGCCATTACATGTTCAACCGTAATCTCGGCGCTTTCACTGCGTCTTCTTGGTCTTTGCCAGTGCTCTTCAACATGGCCTTGCACCCATGTAATGGCTTTGCCAGTTCCATAATTCGTGCTTGAAATACCTAAAACTTGTAAGTAACCGTTATCAATATTTTCTTGTACACCCTGTATTCTTTCAGTAGCTTTTGATGCGAGTTTTTTTTCTAAATATTTACGCAGTGGGTCGCTATCTAACAAACTGCGTTTACGCGGACCCATGTGACTGCCGCCAAGAATAAAGCTTAAACCCCAACGGAAAAAGTTTGAGAAGAAGTAGCCACTATCGGTATGGAATACTTTATCGGTTGTAAGTTCTTGCCATAGTTCTGTTAGTTGTTCTACTGCTTCATTAAACGTACCTTGGTAAGCAGCAAGGTGTGCTGCATTTACCGCTCCTGCAGATACACCAGTAATTATTGGGGGGCGGAACTCACTATGTTTCTTACAAATGTAACGTAATACACCCACTTGATAAGCAGCACGGGCACCACCACCAGTCATTGCTAAGCCAAGACCTGAATTATTTGAAGACGACATCTTTTTTGACGGTCAAAGTAAGCATATAAAGTTGTTCAGGGTCTATTAAATTTAGAGTAGAGTATTATTTCTTACTTTAAGTGAAAGGATTTTTATGCAAATGCTTTCAAAAATACTTATAGTGACGGTATCTTATCGTCATGTTTTAGTATTGCCTAGTTTTCAAGCTAACCAGCGCAACAATCTATAACTTAAATGGCCAGATGAGCGATATTGACCCTCAAGAAACACGAGAATGGATAGATTCATTACGCGCGATCGTAGAGCATGACGGAGAGGATCGTGCCCATTTTATCATAGAGCAACTAATTAATGACGCTCGATTGGTGGGTGTGAATTTACCTTTTAGAAATACTACTGCGTACGTAAATACAATTCCTGTAGACGAAGAAGAACGATTGCCAGGCGATCCAAGAATGGAGCATCGGGTTCGTTCCTTAGAACGGTGGAATGCCTTAGCCACCGTAATTAGAGCCAATAAAAAATTTCCCGAACTTGGTGGGCATATCTCTACCTATGCTTCTGCAGCTACGCTAATGAGTATAGGTTTCAATCATTTTTTTCGTCCGGCTAGAGAAGATTTCGCTGGGGATTGCGTTTATTTTCAAGGACACGCTGCACCAGGTGTCTATGCACGAGCCTTTTTGGAAGGTCGGCTAAGTAAAGAACAATTACAAAATTACCGTCGCGAAGTTGGAGACAAAGGTTTGTCTTCCTACCCTCACCCATGGTTGATGAAGAACTTTTGGCAATTTCCAACCGTATCGATGGGCTTGGCTGGGATTATGGGAATCTATCAAGCGCGTTTTATGGAGTACTTACATGATCGCGGCATCATCGATAAAAGTAATCGTAAGGTATGGGTATTTACCGGCGATGGTGAAATGGATGAACCTGAATCCTTGGGTGCCATATCTTTGGCTGCGCGTGAAGAGCTAGATAATTTAATTTTTGTAATCAATTGTAACTTGCAGCGCTTGGATGGGCCCGTGCGTGGTAATGGAAAAATAATTCAAGAGTTAGAAGGTGTGTTTCGTGGCGCAGGTTGGAATGTTATTAAGGTGGTGTGGGGTGGGAATTGGGACCCTCTGCTCGCTAAAGACAAAGACGGCTTTTTGCGTAAACGCATGGAAGAAGCATTGGATGGTGATTACCAAAACTATCGTGCCAAAGGTGGTGCTTATGTACGCGAACATTTCTTTGGTAAATATCCGGAGCTAGAAAAAATAATCGAAAACATGACCGACGATGATATCTGGCGTTTAAATCGTGGTGGTCATGACCAACAAAAAGTATATGCAGCCTATGCGGCGGCAATGAAGCATACCGGCCAACCCACTGTGATTTTGGCCAAGACCGTTAAGGGTTATGGTCTGGGTAAAAGTGGTGAGAGCATGAACATCGCTCACCAATTAAAGAAACCGACTAAAGATTCTCTTGAAGCATTTCGTGATCGATACCGTATTCCAATAAGTGATGAAGAGTTGGAAGAGGTGCCTTTTTATAAGCCACCAGCCGATAGTCCTGAAATGCTGTATATAAAGCAGTTGCGTGAACAGTTGCAGGGTGAATTACCCAAACGTAATCAAAGCGAGATCAATTTAGAAATCCCATCGATCGATGTCTTTAAAGATATAATTTCAGGAAGTGATGGTCGAGAAAATTCTACCACTATGGCGTTTGTAAGAATCTTGATTGCGTTAACGCGTGATAAAGCAATTGCAAAATATGTGGTGCCAATTGTTCCCGATGAAGCACGCACATTTGGTATGGAGGGTTTATTTCGAAGCTTGGGTATCTATGCACATAAAGGACAGTTATATGACCCGGTAGATGCTGATCAAGTGATGTATTACCGTGAAGATCAAGCTGGACAAATTCTGGAAGAAGGCATTAATGAAGCGGGCGCAATGTCCTCATGGATTGCTGCCGCAACCTCATACAGTAACCATGATATTCCAATGATTCCGTTTTATATCTATTACTCTATGTTTGGTTTTCAGCGTATTGGAGACTTGGCTTGGGCGGCTGGAGATAGCCGTGCACGTGGGTTTCTAATTGGCGGTACTGCTGGAAGAACCACATTAGCCGGCGAAGGTTTGCAGCATCAAGATGGGCATAGTCATCTATTAGCTTCAACCATTCCAAATTGCCGTGCCTATGATCCTGCTTATGCATATGAACTTGCGGTGATTGTGCATCACGGACTGCAAACCATGTTTGTGAATAAGGAAGACTATTATTACTACATAACCGTAATGAATGAAAACTATGAACAACCTGCTATGCCTGAAGGCTGTCAAGAGGGAATCATTAGCGGCATGTATAGTTTACAAACTACTCAGGCGAAATCACATCACGTTCAACTTCTGGGCAGTGGTGCAATTTTGCGTGAAGTAATTGCCGCGGCTGAATTATTACAGAAAGACTATTCCATAACGTCCGACATTTGGAGTGTTACCAGTTTCAATCGCTTGCGTCGTGATGGTATGGAAGTGCAGCGCTGGAATATGTTACATCCCGATGCAGAGCAAAAAGTGTCTCATGTTGAAAAATGCCTAGAGGGTAAAAAAGGGCCAGTGATAGCTGCATCGGATTATATGAAAATCTATGCCGATCAAATTCGTCCGTATATAAAATCTAACTATGTAGTATTAGGTACAGATGGTTTCGGGCGCAGCGATACGCGTAAGCAGCTACGATATCACTTTGAAGTAAACGCGCATTACATCGTCATTGCTGCTATCTATAGTTTGATTGAAGAAGGCGCGCTTGAAAAATCAATCTTAACGACAGCGATGCAAAAATACGGCATTGACCCTGATAAAGCTGATCCAGCGGTATCTTAATACTTAACTAGAGCGCATTGTGAGTGATGTAAAAAACATTCCGATTACCGATATTGCAGAATTTGATTCTGTTGATGTAATTGAGGTATTAGTTAAAGTAGGCGATGAGGTGATTATTGATCAGCCTCTAGTAACTATCGAAAGTGAGAAAGCGATGATGGATTATCCTTCGCCACTTGCGGGTGTAGTTGAAGAAGTAATCGTTCAGGATGGCGGGA
>CAYXVH010000300.1:0-10001 GCA_964468615.1 uncultured Thiotrichales bacterium
CCCCACTTGAAGATAGTGGTGTATTTATAAATGAAAAAGTTAAGGCAAGATTTGAAGGAGATTTCCCTATTGTTGATAAAGGTGAGGTTTCTTATATGGATGTTGCTCCAAATCAGATTGTTTCGGTAGCAGCTTCCTTAATTCCTTTCTTGGAGCACGATGATGCAAACCGTGCATTGATGGGTTCAAACATGCAACGCCAAGCGGTGCCTACTTTGCGCGCAGAAAAACCTCTGGTTGGAACCGGTATTGAGCGTGCAGTTGCGATCGACTCGGGTGCAGCATTATCTTCACGGCGTGGCGGTGTTGTAGACTCTGTAGACGCAGGTCGAATTGTGGTTCGCGTCAATGATAAAGAAACTGAAGCAGGTGAGCCTGGTGTTGATATATATAACCTCACTAAATATATTCGTTCAAATCAAAATACATGCATTAACCAAAAACCATTGGTACGTCCGGGTGATGTAATTGCGCGTGGCGATGTATTAGCGGATGGACCTTCAACGGATTTAGGCGAATTGGCTTTAGGTCAAAATGCGTTGGTGGCATTCATGCCATGGAATGGATACAACTTTGAAGATTCGATTCTTATTTCCGAGCGTGTAGTTGAAGAAGACCGCTTTACGACAATTCATATTGAAGAGATGACTTGTGTGGCTCGTGATACCAAGCTTGGCTCTGAAGAAGTTACAGCAGATATTCCAAATGTGAGTGAAAACTTGTTAGCCAAGTTGGATGACTCGGGAATTGTTTATGTAGGTGCTGAAGTAAAGCCAAGTGATATTTTGGTAGGTAAGGTTACGCCGAAGGGTGAGACGCAACTTACTCCTGAAGAAAAGCTTCTAAGAGCTATCTTTGGTGAGAAAGCTTCTGATGTAAAAGATACTTCTTTGCGTGTGAAGTCTGGAATGGAAGGTACGGTGATTGACGTCCGTGTATTTACGCGTGACGGTGTAGAAAAAGATAAGCGTGCGTTGCAAATTGAAGAAGCAGAGATTGAGCAAGTACGTAAAGATCTTAATGACCAATTGCGTATTTATGAAGGCGACATTTATGCGCGTATTGAGCGTTTAATTACTAATAAAGTAACAGATGGTGGGCCAGATGGATTGGCAGCAGGTTCTAAAGTAACTAAGGCATATCTAGATGGTCTAGAGCGTGAGCGTTGGTTTGAAATTCGCATGCAAAATGAAGATGTGAATGCTCAATTAGAAAAGCTTGCTACGCAGTTAAAAGAACAGCGCGAATCATTTGATCAACGTTTATTAGCAAAGAAAGAAAAAATCACTCAAGGTGATGATTTAGCTCCAGGCGTGTTAAAAATGGTTAAGGTTTATATTGCGGTTAAACGCCGCATGCAGCCAGGCGACAAGATGGCGGGTCGCCATGGAAACAAGGGTGTTGTATCAATGATTGTGCCGGTCGAAGACATGCCGCATACAGAAGATGGTACGCCAGTGGATATTGTTTTGAATCCACTAGGTGTGCCTTCACGAATGAATGTCGGGCAGGTACTAGAAATTCATTTGGGTTGGGCGGCTAAAGGCTTAGGCTTAAAGATTGATGGCATGTTGAAGAAGAATGGAGATGTCCAGCAACTGCGTTCCTTCTTGGATGAAATCTACAATAAAGATGAAGGCATATCCGTAGATCTTGATGAATTCAATGATGATGAAATAATGAATATGTCGAATAACCTGCGAACTGGTGTACCGATGGCTACCCCAGTGTTTGATGGTGCGCAGGAATCAGAAATTAAACGTATGTTGAAACTTGCAGATCTGCCTGAAGATGGTCAAACCCTTTTGTGGGATGGGCGTACAGGTGAATCGTTTGAGCGCAAAATAACGGTCGGCTACATGCATATGTTGAAATTGAATCACCTGGTTGATGACAAGATGCATGCGCGTTCAACCGGTCCTTATAGTTTGGATACACAACAGCCTCTTGGCGGTAAAGCACAGTTTGGTGGCCAGCGATTCGGTGAAATGGAAGTCTGGGCGCTGGAAGCGTATGGCGCATCGTATACCTTGCAGGAAATGCTGACGGTTAAGTCGGATGATGTTACCGGTCGAAACAAGATGTATAAAAATATTGTTGACGGTAATCACAGTATGGATGCCGGTATGCCAGAGTCGTTCAATGTATTGATGAAAGAGATTCGTTCTCTTGGATTGAATATAGACTTTGAGCAAGAGACTTAATTGGCCTATTGAGGCAAAAAAGTTTTAACGATAAAAGTTTAAAAGTATTTGTTATTTAAGTTGCAACTAAGATTGCATTAAAGACGTAGTTACTGGAGATGTAATGAAAGATTTACTTAGTTTATTAAAGAATCAAGGTCAGGTAGAGGATTTTGATTCGATACGTATTGGCTTAGCTTCGCCAGACATGATTCGTTCATGGTCATATGGGGAAGTTAAAAAGCCAGAGACGATAAACTACCGAACTTTCAAACCCGAGCGTGATGGTTTGTTCTGCGCAAAAATATTTGGTCCTAATAAGGACTATGAGTGTTTGTGTGGAAAATATAAGCGTCTTAAGCATCGTGGTGTGGTATGTGAAAAATGTGGCGTTGAAGTAACGCTTACTAAAGTGCGTCGTGAACGCATGGGCCACATTGAATTAGCCAGTCCAGTTGCGCATATTTGGTTTTTGAAATCACTACCTTCGCGTATTGGTCTTTTGTTAGATATGACTTTGCGTGATGTAGAGCGCATTCTTTATTTTGAAGCGTTTGTGGTGGTTGATCCTGGTATGACGGGTCTGGAGCACAAGCAACTACTTTCGGATGACACCTTTCTTGAAGCGATTGAAGAGTATGGCGATGAGTTTGATGCGCGTATGGGTGCAGAAGCGATTCTAGACATGCTTAAGCAAGTTAATTTGGAAGAGCAGGTTGTTGAGCTGCGTGATGAAATAAAAGAAACCCGTTCTGAAGCGAAACTTAAGCGTTTGTCTAAGCGAATTAAGTTAGTTGAATCGCTACTAGAATCAGGCAACAAGCCTGAGTGGATGGTATTAACCGTATTACCAGTATTGCCACCGGATTTACGTCCATTAGTACCTTTGGATGGCGGTCGCTTTGCGACTTCTGATTTGAATGATTTATATCGTCGCGCTATTAACCGTAATAATCGTTTAAAAAGGTTATTGGAGCTAAATGCTCCTGACATCATCGTGCGTAATGAAAAACGCATGTTGCAGGAGGCGGTTGATGCCTTATTAGATAATGGACGTCGAGGTCGTGCCATTACCGGTACCAATAAGCGCGCACTGAAATCTCTTGCCGATATGATTAAAGGCAAGCAAGGACGTTTCCGTCAAAACTTATTAGGTAAACGTGTTGACTATTCTGGTCGTTCAGTAATTGTTGTAGGGCCAACCTTGCGCTTGCAGCAGTGCGGACTACCGAAAAAAATGGCCTTGGAATTATTTAAGCCATTTATTTTTAGCAAATTACACATGCGTGGTATTTCGCCGACGATTAAGGCGTGTAAAAAAGTTGTAGAAAAAGAAGGTCCAGAAGTTTGGGATATTCTTGAAGAAGTGATTCGTGAACATCCGGTAATGCTTAACCGCGCACCTACGCTTCATAGATTAGGTATTCAAGCTTTTGAGCCTACCTTGATCGAAGGTAAAGCGATTCAATTACACCCTCTAGTGTGTGCGGCATTTAATGCTGACTTTGATGGCGACCAAATGGCTGTGCATGTGCCGTTATCTATTGAAGCCCAACTAGAAGCGCGTGCTTTAATGATGTCTACCAATAATATTTTATCACCTGCTAACGGTGAGCCTATTATTGTTCCGTCTCAAGATATTGTATTGGGTCTTTACTACCTCACGCGTGAGAAAGTTAATGTTCCGGGTGAAGGCATGATTTTTGCGGATGTTGAAGAAGCTGAGCGAGCATATGAAAACCGCACGGTACATTTGCATGCAAAAGTGAAAATTCGTATTGATGATTATGATATTGATGAAAAAGGCAAAGGCACTCCTATTCGTAGAATTATTGAAACTACTGTGGGTCGCGGTATTTTGTCGCAAGTGTTACCAAAAGGCTTGGAATACGAGTTAGTTAATCGTGATATGAATAAGCGTGCCATTTCAAGTTTGTTAAATGCTTGTTATCGACGTGTAGGTTTAAAAGACACGGTTATATTCGCAGATAAACTCATGTATACCGGGTTTAAATTTGCAACTCGCTCAGGTGTGTCGTTCTGTGCGGATGACATGGTCATACCTGCTGAAAAACAAACCATATTGGCTGAAGCGGAAAATGAAGTAAAAGAAATTGCTTCTCAATATGCATCTGGTTTGGTAACCAAGGGTGAGCGCTATAATAAAGTAATTGATATTTGGTCGCGCACTAATGATCAAGTTGCTAAAGCGATGATGGACAGCTTGGGCCACGAAGAAGTTGAAGATGCAGAAGGCAAAATCGTTAAGCAAGATTCCTTCAACTCTATCTATATGATGGCTGATTCTGGTGCGCGGGGTTCCCCAGCGCAAATACGCCAACTCGCGGGTATGCGTGGATTGATGGCAAAACCGGATGGTTCGATTATTGAAACCCCTATTACTGCTAACTTCCGTGAAGGTCTGAATGTATTGCAGTACTTCATCTCAACACATGGTGCACGTAAAGGCTTAGCCGATACCGCACTTAAAACGGCTAACTCTGGTTACCTGACGCGTCGTTTAGTCGATGTTTCGCAAGATTTAGTAGTTACTGAAGAAGATTGCGGCACTACAAATGGTTTGTTGTTAACACCAATTATCGAAGGTGGTGATGTAGTGCAAACCTTGCCTAGTCGAGTGCTTGGAAGGGTGACTGCAGAAGATGTGATGGATGTTAAAGGCAATGTAGCGGTGCCCGCTGGAACATTCTTAGACGAGGCCTGGGTGGATAAGTTTGAAGATATTGGTATTGATGAAGTTAAGGTGCGTACCCCAATAACATGTGACACACGTTATGGTGTTTGTGCATCTTGTTATGGTCGTGACTTGGCGCGTGGCCACCTAATTAACATGGGTGAATCAGTAGGTGTAATTGCAGCGCAATCGATTGGCGAGCCGGGTACACAGTTAACCATGCGTACTTTCCATATTGGTGGTGCGGCGAGTCGCGCAGCCTCTGCAAGTGATATCACGATTAAATCGACCGGTACGATACGAATGCACAATATTAAACTTGTGCAGCATAAAAATGGCCACAACGTTGCGGTATCGCGTTCCGGTGAAATCGGTATTATCGATGACCAAGGTCGTGAAAGAGAGCGTTATAAGATTTCCTATGGCGCAACCATTTCCGTTAATGATGGTGATAGCGTTAATTCTGGGCAAGTGGTTGCAACTTGGGATCCACATACGCATCCAATTATTACTGAAGTTGCAGGCCAAGTTCATTTAACGGACTTTGCTGAAGGCGTGACGGTTGAATCTTTTACAGATGAAGTAACAGGTTTAAGTTCCACCGTAATTTCAGACCCAAAGAGTCGTCCTGTTGCTGGTAAAGACTTGCGACCTTCACTTAATTTGTTAGATAAGAGTGGCGAACCTCTAACCTTTACCGGTACTGAGATTCCAGCACAATATATTTTACCGCCAGGCGCATTGGTTAATTTGCAAGATGGTAATTCAGTGGATGTGGGTGACGTAATTGCTCGTATCCCACAAGAGTCTTCAAAGACTCGCGATATAACCGGTGGTTTGCCGCGTGTAGCTGATCTGTTTGAGGCACGTAAACCTAAAGAGCAGGCTATATTGGCTGAGCAAACTGGAACGGTAAGTTTCGGTAAGGACACTAAAGGTAAAGAACGTTTAGTGGTTACCAATGAAGAGGGTGAGTCAACAGAAGTATTGATCCCTAAATGGAGACAAATCAATGTGTTCGAGGGTGAGCATGTGGAAAAGGGTGAGGTAGTTGTTGATGGCGAGCTTAACCCGCATGATATTTTACGCTTGCTTGGTGTAACCACTCTTGCTGAATATTTGGTTAAAGAGATTCAAGACGTATACCGACTTCAAGGTGTGGGTATTAATGATAAACATATCGAAGTTATTTCAAGGCAGATGTTGCGTAAAGCGGAAATTGTCGATCCAGGTGATACTAACCACTTGCGTAATGAGCAGGTGGAAAAATCTCGCTTATTAGATATCAATGACAAGTTAGAAGCTGAAGGTAAGCAGCCAGCAACCTATAATCCGGTTCTGCTTGGTATTACTAAGGCGTCGTTAGTAACTGAGTCCTTTATTTCTGCGGCATCATTCCAAGAGACCACCCGTGTGCTTACTGAAGCTTCGGTTAGAGGCTCAAGAGATATGTTGCGTGGTCTTAAAGAGAATGTAATTGTGGGTCGGTTAATCCCATCAGGCACGGGTCTGGCTTATCACGAGAAACGTCGCTTAGACTCATTGGCGAATATGGCGTCAGCTAATGAAGATCAAGAAAAAGCTGCTATGCCATCAGAAGCGATGATGGAAGAGGCATTGGCAGAAGAGCTGACTAACGCTGAGGCAAATGCTGAAGTCAGTAGTGCAGGAGAAGAAAGCCCCTCAGCTGAAGGTTAAAAAACTCTAGCTATTGTAGGAGAGGCTCAAAAACTGGTTCTTAATGGGTATAAACCTATAAGAGACAATGTATTTCAATAATTAAAGCAAGGGTTTGCTTGACAGTGTAGCTACGGATTTCTACAATTCCGCGGCTGCACACAGGCCGATGTTTCATCGGCCTGTGTTGATTTTGCCCTTGTATATTAAGGCCCGGTGAATTAAAGCTGGTTAATTTAAAAAAGAAAAATTATGGCAACAACGAATCAATTAGTACGTAAACCACGCAAACGCAAGGTGGAAAAAAGTAATGTTCCTGCTTTGGCGAGCTGCCCACAAAAACGTGGGGTATGTACACGTGTCTATACCACTACACCTAAGAAGCCGAACTCAGCATTGCGTAAAGTAGCACGTGTGCGTTTAACCAATGGCTTTGAAGTAACCAGCTATATCGGTGGCGAAGGGCATAACTTGCAAGAGCACTCTGTAGTACTCATAAGAGGTGGTCGTGTAAAAGATCTACCAGGTGTGCGTTATCACACAGTGCGCGGAAGTTTGGATACACAAGGTGTGTCAGATCGTATGCAAGGCCGTTCTAAGTACGGAACTAAAAAACCTAAAGCTTAGGGAAGTCTAAGCCTTAAACCAAGAACCGTTCATTAACTAATCATTAACTAATCGAAAAGATTTAAAAGAGTAAGTTGCCATGTCGCGTAGAAGAGAAATACCGAAAAGAGAAATATTACCTGATCCGAAATTTGGTGATTTACTAGTTGCTAAATTTGTAAATATATTAATGAAGCACGGTAAAAAATCCACCGCTGAAAAAATTCTTTATTTAGCATTTGATAGTGTAAATAATAAAAGCGGACAGGATGGGTTAGAGATATTCAAAAAAGCACTTGAGAATGTGCGTCCGTTTGTAGAGGTAAAATCACGCCGTGTCGGCGGTGCAACTTACCAAGTTCCTGTGGAAGTTCGCCCGGTACGCCAAACAACATTGGCAATGCGCTGGATAATCGAAGCAGCGAAAAAGCGCGGTGAGAAATCTATGATTAACAAGCTGGCTGGTGAGCTAGTGGATGCATCTGAACAAAAAGGTTCTGCAATGAAGAAGCGTGAAGAAACTTTACGTATGGCAGAAGCTAACAAGGCCTTTTCGCATTATCGTTGGTAGCGTGAATAGTATTTTTTCATGGCGCGCAAGACCCCAATCTCGCGATATCGAAATATCGGTATCATGGCGCATATTGATGCAGGCAAGACTACTACTACAGAGCGTGTTCTTTTTTACACAGGAATCTCGCACAAAATAGGTGAAGTTCATGATGGCGCTGCTGTCATGGATTGGATGGAACAAGAACAAGAGCGCGGAATTACCATTACTTCTGCTGCAACCACTTGTTTTTGGAACGGCATGGCAGGTCAGTTCAACCAGCACCGTATAAATATTATAGATACCCCAGGTCACGTTGATTTCACCATTGAGGTGGAGCGTTCATTGCGTGTTCTTGATGGTGCTTGCGCTGTATTTTGTGCAGTAGGTGGTGTGGAGCCTCAGTCTGAAACCGTTTGGCGTCAGGCCAATAAGTACCATGTGCCACGAATGGCCTTCGTGAATAAGATGGATCGAACCGGTGCAAATTTTTTGCGCGTAGTTGAACAAATTCGTGAGCGACTAGGTTCGCATGCAGTTCCGATTCAGTTAGCGATTGGCGCAGAAGAAAATTTTCAGGGAGTAGTAGACCTGATCAAGATGAAGGCGATCTATTGGAATGAAGCTGATTTTGGCGCCACATTTGAAGAAAAAGAAATACCGCCAGAAATGATGGAAGAATGTCAAAAATGGCGTGAGGAAATGGTGGAAGCTGCAGCCGAGTCCTCAGAAGAGATTATGGATAAGTACTTAGAAGAGGGAGCCTTATCAGCGGATGATATTTGCAAAGGATTGCGCTACCGAACATTAGCAAACGAAATAGTGCCAACCTTATGTGGCTCCGCTTTTAAAAATAAAGGTGTGCAAGCGATGCTAGATGCGTTTGTTGAGTTTATGCCTTCACCAATAGATGTGCCTGCTATTCAGGGTATTTTAGATGATGGCAAAGACACTGAGGCAGAGAGAAAATCCTCTGATGATGAACCGTTTGCTGCGTTGGCTTTTAAAATTGCAACGGATTCATATGTAGGGACTTTAACGTTTTTTAGAGTGTACTCCGGTGTATTGAAATCTGGAGATTCAGTTTATAACTCTATTAAGGGAAAGAAGGAACGTGTAGGGCGAATATTGCAAATGCATGCCAACTCACGGGAAGAGATTAAAGAAGTACGTGCAGGAGATATTGCTGCAGCAGTAGGTTTGAAAGATGTCACCACTGGTGAAACGCTATGTGATGAAAAACATGTCATTAAGTTAGAGCGTATGGAATTTCCGGAGCCAGTGATTTCGGTTGCGGTGGAGCCAAGGACGGTAGCTGATCAAGAAAAGATGGGTGTTGCGTTGCAAAAGTTAGCGCAGGAAGATCCTTCTTTCCGGGTGAAGACGGATGAAGAATCAGGGCAGACGATTATTTCCGGAATGGGAGAGTTGCACCTGGATATTATTGTTGATCGCATGAAGCGTGAATTTAGTGTTGAAGCAAATGTAGGTGCGCCACAAGTTTCGTATCGTGAATCAATAAGAACTAGTGTTGATCATGAAAGTAAATTTGTGCGACAGTCTGGTGGTAAAGGCCAGTATGGGCATGTGTATTTACGCATCGAGCCGCAGCCTCAGGGTGATGGATTTGATTTCGTAAATGAGATTACTGGTGGTGTAGTGCCTCGTGAATATATACCTGCCGTAGAGAAGGGTGTAAAAGAGGCGCTGGATAACGGGGTTATCGCTGGTTATCCAGTTGTTGATGTCAAAGTGACTTTGTACGATGGTTCATTTCACGAAGTGGACTCATCAGAGGTGGCGTTTAAAATAGCTGGCTCAATGGGTTTTCGTGATGGCATGAAATTAGCGGACCCGGTTTTGTTAGAGCCGATTATGAAAGTGGAAGTAGTGACACCCGAAGAATATATGGGTGATGTTGTAGGTGACCTTAATCGTCGCCGAGGCATGGTAGGTGGAATGGAAGAAAGTCCTTCGGGCAAAGTGATACGTTCCGAAGTGCCATTGTCAGAGATGTTTGGTTACGCGACGGACTTGCGTTCAGCAACTCAAGGTCGTGCAACCTACTCAATGGAATTTGATAAATATAAAGAAGTTCCTAATAAGCTTTCTGACGGTATGATTAAAAAGAATTTTTAATAAGTTTTATAAAATGTTTGTTGTAAATTGTTGATCTAGATATCTTTTGTGAGGTAAAAGAAAATGTCGAAAGAGAAGTTTGAGCGTAATAAGCCGCATGTAAATGTGGGCACGATTGGTCACGTAGACCATGGCAAGACCACGTTAACAG
>CAYXVH010000301.1:0-3696 GCA_964468615.1 uncultured Thiotrichales bacterium
AGCCTTATTATGTTAATCATAATGAAAAGTTACAACTTATGGGCACACCTGTGCCAAGTGAATTTGAGCTCTTTGATCAAAATATAGAAGATAATGCCGTGTCATTAATAAATAGAAGTGTGTTAATGCGTGCAATATTGCAATATTTTAAATTCAATAACGAGCAGAGAATATATAGCAAAAAAAGTGATACTTGGGAGTTAACAAAATTAATTATTAAACGCTTTTCAGAAACTGTGAAACAAAACGACTCGCATTTCGTGTTGTTAAATATTGAACATAAATATCAGCAATTAGAGCCTCAGTTGGAAGTACTAGCGAAAGAGTTCGGTATTGATGTAATTAACCTTGGTCCAGAAATACGTAAATTATTAGCGTCTGGTAAAGCTGTTCAAATACCTAATGATAATCATTGGTCTGCTTTAGGGCATCAGTTTATCGCAGAATTGATCTATGCTGATTTATGCCGAAAGCATACGGTTATGGAATGTAAATAAATTATTTTGGGTTATATTAATTAAAAAAGTGTATACACAAATGGTGCAACGATAGGTATGGTTTGTGCAATGATGAAAAACACTGACAAAGGTAACAATATAATAATTAATGGTATTAACCACCAATAACCACTTCGGTGCAGACCTAAAACAAGTTCAAAAAGTGTAGTGAAATATGTATGTATAGATGATATGAACTTCATACAATAAATATTCTAGATTGATAAATCAGTAATATCATACTGAATCATAGATTCGATTTTCTACGACTAAAGTATCTAGCTGACTTCGATTTAATGTATCCACAGCATCTTCTTCACCTCTTACAATTGGTTGTCCTTGAAGGTTTAATGAGGTATTTAACAATACGGGCACACCAGTTTCTTCGCCAAACCTTTTGATTAGTTTATGAAATAGAGGATCAATGGATTTATCAACAATTTGAACACGACCTGTTTCATCAATATGTAATGCAGCAGGGATTTTATTGATACTTTCTTGTAACGCTGGAATGGATAACAGCATGAATTGAGCTGCTGATTCAGCGCCATGAGGCATATCGAAAAAATTATCGGCATGTTCCTTAATTATTGCTGGTGCAAAAGGTCTAAATAATTCTCGGTGCTTTACGTTTTGGTTAATATGTTGTTTCATTTTAGGATTACGTGGGTCGGCCAATAGACTTCGATGTCCAAGACTGCGAGGGCCCCACTCAAATCTGCCTTGAACCCATCCAATTGTTTTTCCAGCAACTAACATGCTAACCACTTCGTCTATTAATTTATCTTCATCGGAAACTTCTCTTGAATGATTACGGGTAGATCCAGCTGTGTTTGTAGAAACGCTTTCACCTAAAAACGCATGGTTCTGTATATAACCTCTTTTTGCATTAAAGTGTACGTGGCTGATATATAGTGCTGCGCCAAGCGCTCCACCAGCGTCTCCAGGAGCGGGTTGAATAAAGATATGTTCAAATGGTCCCTGCGATAATATTTTACTATTGGCCACAACGTTTAAAGCCACACCACCCGCTAGACATAGATTTTTGCAAGGAACGTGTTTATATAATTGATTGGTAAGGGTCAACAGGCTTTCTTCTAATGCAACTTGTAAACTAGCTGCAATATCTGCATGTCGGCTATTGCCATTTTCATATAGAACTGGTTGTTCAGGTGCGCGTGCTTCGCCTAGTAATTGTATAAGTTTTTTACCGAAACTTTTGTCGGGGTCAAATGGATAACGAAAAGCTGAAATATCTATCACAAAACTTCCATCATTTGCAAAATCGATTAATGATTGAATTTGTTCTAGGTAAATGGGTTTTCCATAAGCTGAAAGACCCATGACTTTTTGTTCGCCTTCATTAACTCGAAAACCTAAAAATGCCGTTATTGAAGAATATAGGAGTCCAAGTGAATGTGGGAAATGAAGCTCTGATAGTATTTCTAAATGGTTGTCTATGCCTTTTCCAAAGGTGGTGGTAGCCCATTCGCCCACACCATCAACGGTTAATATGGCGGCATTTTGGAAAGGAGAAGGAAAGTATGCGCTTGCGGCATGGGACTGATGATGCTCTGTAAATAAAACTCTACTAGGCGATATTCCTAGCTCAGTTGCAATACGATTTTTCATCCACAAGCGATCACCAAGCCATAAAAACATCGCTCTAGTAAATACTTTTGATGAGTGGGGGAAGTGTTTAAGGTGGGTTATAAGAATTCTTTCAAATTTACGTAAGGGCTTCTCATAAAATACAACCCAATCTAATTCATCAGTAGAAAGTTGGCCTTCTTGTAAGCAGTATTTAATTGCATGAATAGGGAACGACGGGTCATTTTTTTTACGACTAAATCTTTCTTCCTGAGCCGCAGCGATAGGTATCCCATCTCTAACGAGTGCCGCCGCAGCATCGTGATAAAAGGCAGATATTCCGAGAATGTCCAAAATTTCTAAATCATCACTAGTTTAATACTGTGAATGAGCTTGTTTTATATTTTGATTCAATTTTGTATCTGGAGTGATCCAACCTTTTTTATAATTAGTAGCTTTAGATATAATTGAAAATGGAACAATCACAGTAAAATAGATAATGTAAAGAAAAATATGACCGATATGTTCTCCGAACCTTGAGCTTTTACGCCTAAAAGTATTGAAAAAGCGTGATTTTTTAGCAAATGATATGGCTTTAGTTACCTGTTTTTCTTTGCCATCTTTTTTCCATTTTTCAAGAAATTTTGCAGTATAAGAAACATGATAGTGCTCATCTTTAAGAATATTTTTAAAAATCGCATAGGTTTCTGGATCATCAACAATTAAGTTATGGTGCATTGAAAATATTTTTTCAGCTTTTTTTTCGGCTGTATTCAACATTGCTACATACATAATTTCACCTAATTTTTCAAAAATTTCGCCAGAGAAAAAACCATGTGAATTAAGATCTGTATCTGTTTGGTTTCTTGATAAATTGTAAAGTTTGTCAGGCTTTACATAAATACTTGATGCATTAGGTTGGTTTTTGCGTAGTTCTAGAGCTCGTACCCTAAAAAGTTCGCCATGACGTAATTCATCCTTTGCATGTCGTTGCATGTGTATTCGTAATTTCTGGTCATCAACATATGGCAATGCGCTTGCTATGCTTTTACCTGCATCGATCTCCGTTTGCGAGAAACTCTCTAAGGTTTGAATCTTTCTTTTAGGGTTCGACCATAGCTTTCGATGACGGACTCGAAAGATTAATTGTGTAATACTCATTTTTATTCTAATTTAATAGTAGATTTGATATATATAAGACCATATATTTTTGGTATTTGTTTCACACTAATTTAATTAAGATCTTTTCCAAACTTCTTTTTTCTTTTTTATAAGTAAATAAATTTGCTTTAGCTTGGCACGCTTTTGTGAGTTTTGATAAATATTTTTCATCAGCTTCAGCTTTTATTAGTAATTCACGTAAAGACTTTGTGTCACCGCATGGGTAATATCCAGGATAAGTTTTTCCAAGTAGTCCAATAGAACCGTCGATCTTTGATGCAACTACTGGAAGTCCTGCTGCGCAGCTCTCTGAAATTACATTCGCGCCACCTTCCATTCTAGAACTTAGGACCATAAGGTTAGCTTTTGCGTATAGTTGATTAATTTTCCAATGAGGCACTTCACCGTACCATGTGTAACGCAAATTATTTTGCATTTCTTTTTTAGC
>CAYXVH010000302.1:0-5837 GCA_964468615.1 uncultured Thiotrichales bacterium
AGAAACATTATTGTGAGCCAAGAGTATTTTAATGCGTATCGCTTTGTTGCTAGTGTAGTATCTCCGTTTGTTTCTAGGGATGAAATATTACTTCAATTAACTAAACAAGCACCTTTAAATTGGGAGTCTGTTGCTGATGTCGCTGGTGGGCATTCGGTTATACAGGCTTTATATCCTGCCTTTGTTGAAAATGAATTAATGGATTTAATTCCTGATGATTTCTTGTCTTATGTGCAACATTTACATGAAATAAACTGTAACCGCAATGAGATGATGAGAAGGCAGTTAATTAATGCAGTTCTGGTTATTAATAAGCTAAATATAAAGCCACTTTTAATGAAAGGTGCTGCGCAATTATTTTTGAACACTTTCTCAAATGAGGGTGATCGTTTATTAACAGATTTGGATATTCTAGTTCCTTATGATGAGATTAAGCATATAAGTAATGAACTAATTGCGGTTGGTTACGAACTTAATGAAGATAAAATTCACTTTATTGAAACTCATCACCATTATCCGCCTTTAATTAAGCAAGATGAATGTGCAATGATTGAATTGCATCGTGATTTAATGTTTCGCGAACAACAACATGTTTTTCCAACTGAGTATGCATGGGAGAAGGGTATTGATATTGCATTGCCAAACTCGGCAGAGGCTAAAGTTCTTGTTCCAACTTATAGAGTGTTTCATAGTTTTTTGCATCGTTGTGTTGTTGATAAGCTATATCAAAGAGGTCAAATCGAAATTCGACAAATGCATGAATTGGCCAGAGCACATTTTATGTATTCATCAGACATAGACTGGGAAGAGATGTTTGAATATGCGCATAATCATGGTGTGCATAGACAGCTTTACGCTAACTTATATGCAGCTAGTAAATTTATGCAAATACATGATTTAGAAGAAATATTAAATAAACATGTTATGGGATCTATTTTTCAGTATATTAGAGCTTGCTCAAAGCTTAGGCATGACTGGTTTGATGCATTAGATATAAAAGTAACCAGACGTATAAATCGCCTCCAGTCTAAATCTTAGGCTCAAAACTACTCTAATTTTTGGTTTAGCTGATAAAACTACCAGATTATTATTAGCATATATAGCTTGAATGTTCTCCATAAGTTCTCTATTATGAGAACTTATGGAGAACATTATGCTGACCGAACGAGAGCAGTCGACTCTGCAATTTATTACAGATTATATTGCTAAACATCATAAAGCACCGCTACTCACCGAGATTGCTCAAGGCTTAGGCATTCAATCTAAAGGTGTAGTGCATCGTTATGTATCTGCATTGGAAGTACAGGGTTATATACGCCGGCACCAAAAGCATCGTGGTATCGAATTGGAAGGCCATCCCGATTGCGATGAATTACCACTTTTAGGGCGCATTGCTGCCGGCAAACCCATTGAAGCGATTGAGAACCGTGAATTAATTAATTTTGCAAATTTATTGGGGGGCCCCAATCGCTACGTACTGCAGGTGAAAGGCCATTCGATGATTGATGAAGGTATTCGCAGTGGTGATCTTGTGGTTATTGAGCAATCCAGTACTGCGCGTAGTAATCAAATTGTGGTGGCGTTGATTGATGATAATGAAGCGACACTAAAAAGAATTAAGTTTCCGAATCGCGATGTAATTCGTTTAATTCCTGCAAATAAAAACATGCAACCTAAAGAATATCCAGCCGACCGTGTATCCATACAAGGTGTATTAGTTGGACAAGTAAGAATGTATGAATGAGCCATGAAAGGTTGCTCCGGGAACGTTGGAATCGAGCGATTGTTTTTGTTGATATGGATGCTTTTTTTGCCAGCATCGAGCAAAATGCACGGCCTGAACTACGCGGAAAGCCTATTGGGATTACAAATGGTTTAACGGGTACATGCTTTATAACGTGCTCATATGAAGCCAGAAAGTATGGAATAAAAACGGGTACGCGTCTTAAAGAAGCGCGATACTTGTGCCCTCATGTTCAGCAAGTTCCTGCCAGAGCAGAACTTTATGCCAAAGTATCTACGAATATCATGTCAGCACTACAAAGTGTAACTCCGGATATTGAAATTTTTTCAGTAGATGAAGCCTTTCTTGATGTTACACGTTGTCAAGGTATTTACAAAAAACCCATTCATGCTGGAGAGCTTGTTAAAGAAATCGTTTATAGAGTGGCAGGGCTTACCTGTAGCGTAGGGGTTAGTGGTGATAAAACGACTGCAAAACATGCAGCGAAAACAATAAAACCCGACGGACTTTTAGTAGTGCCGCCGTGGTTAGCACGTGCACATTTAAAAAATGTACCGGTTACAGAGCTTTCTGGAATTGCAGGAGGTATTGGAGAGTTTCTTAATGATAGACAGGTATATGTTTGTGGGGATATGGCGAAGCTGCCGATAGGAGAGCTTGCTAGGCGTTTTGGAAACATAGGTCGGCGTATCTGGTATATGGCACAAGGCTTAGATACTGAACCTTTGAATAGAGCCGTAGCAGCACCAAAATCTATTGGGCATGGGAAAGTTATGCCACCTAATACTAAAAGTCTCAGAGTATTAAGAACATACTTACATCATATGAGTGAAAAAGTTGCAGCGCGTTTACGAAAGCATGCTCTAGAAGCACGTAGTTTTTTTATTGGGTTTCGTGTTAAGCATGCTAAGCATAAGTGGTTAGCAGGAAAATTTCAGGCGGAAGAGCCTACAAATGATGGGCGGAAAATCTGGATGCTTGCAAAAAAACTACTTGATCGTTGGAAGGGTGAGGGTGTGTTCCAAGTGCAGATTACTGCGCTTGATCTGCGTCCAAGTGGGAATCAATTATCATTTTTTGATGTGTTGGATGAGCAGCGTCAGTGTCTTAACCGAGCGATGGATCAGATAAATGAACGCTTTGGAGAGTTTGCGGTTGCTCCCGCTACTTTGCTACAACGTTCTGATATGCCAAACGTCATTGCGCCTTCATGGAAGCCGGACGGGCATCGTAAAACAGTATGAATAAGGTTTTGGGCTAGAAATTAACCCAGGTCACTGTAGGACGGTTTAGCTGTATTTGCTGAAAATGAGGTTAGCCCAAGGTATCGTAAAGATAGACAGTATGAATAATGTTTTAGCATTATCATAAATTTTACAAATAAGTGATATAAACACACATAAAATCCGTGACTTATCGCCAATGGTCACGCGTTAGCAGCCATTTGGTACTAAAACTAATGTAATTTAATATCACATTTATACAATGAGTTACGGTTATTCAGGAAGGATAGCCAGGTTATAGGAAATAACTAACGTACTGAAAAGGAGCATTCATGCTGTCACAGAAAAGTATTCAAAGGCTTTATAAGCCGTCTCGATTGTGGAAGTTCCCTGTAGTTAAAAAACTGCGTCCATTGAAATCCCATCAAGCTTCGTCGGAAAGTGCGGCGAATGATACGAATTTGAGTCGTGATCAAGTTATTGAGATTTACGATTGGATCGCGCAACTTAATTCAGAATCTAATAGCGCGTGAAGTCTCGGCGGAATTAAATTTAGAAAGTTTATTAAAATTAATTATTAATGGGGAAATGCAAAATGGAAGTTACACATACAATTCTAGTTTTTGATGTTATTGCTTTAATGGGGATTATAGTTTCGAGTGCAGTGTATTTGTATCGACATAAGATTCACTAGCAAACTATATCTTCATAAAACATATACAGGTCCAACTCCGTGCGTAAGCCATTACGCATAAAAAGTAAAAAGCCTCCATCTCTGGAGGCTTTTTTTATATGAAACTCTTTATTAAATTTTTAACTATAGTTTATTTTTAGATTATGCAGTTAACTACTATTTTCCAGAGCTAAATGCCGAGCATTTGAGTGCGCCAATTAACGCTTGATGAAATTCTTCAGTTTTATCATCACCTATTACTTCACGCACGCAGTGAATTAATTGTTCACTGTATTGAATACCGTCACTGGCTATGTTTTCACCCTTAGAGGTTAGTTTAAGGTTCACAACACGGCGATCTTGTTTGCTGTGTTCTCTTTTTACGAGCTCTTTGGTTTCTAGAAGCTCAAGCTGTCTACTGATGGTGCCAGAATCCGTAAAAGTTGCCGCAGACACTTTTGCAGGCGTGGTCGCAAGCTCAAGGTAGATTGCCTTTAAAATACGCCACTGTTGATAATTAACTTGATGCTTTTTTAGAAATCCGGTAGTTTTTTTCTTGGCGATGCTATGAATGGTTTCAATATAAGTGATGATGTCGGCATCATTAGTAGGCTTTGCACTTTCAAGTACACGCTTAGTAAAATTATTTTCTTCTTCTGAAATGTTCATGTAATTCTCATGCAATAGTAAAAACTTCCTTTTTTTACCAACCTTAATTAACAACAACGCTACTAATCTTAGCTAGTTTGTCCAGTATAACTGGTTGTTGTTTATCAACTATATAATCACAGATTATGCTGAATGCCTATAAGAAATTGTGAACTACTTAACAAAATTATTTTTATAGGAATTATAAATATGAGTGCTAGCTGTCAGTTTGCATGCTAATTCTAAGATACAGAATAAATTATTTGTGCGATTTTAAATATTTTGCACAATATTTGTACAGTAAGGTAATAGGTTGCAAACACTGTATTTGATAATAAATATTATTTATTAAAGAAATAAAGAAATAAATTAAATAGATCTATGTGAAAAAGTATAAATTATTGAGTCATCGCTAATGGCACTTATCTATGAATCTAATTTTGCTCAAAGAGTTAGTTATCTAGAAAGAAGCTTTTCTAGTTTTTGATAGTAGCTGTTAAGCATTTAGACCCTCCATCACTTTTAACGTTACGTTTAACCATATTGGGATTAACTCGCCATGTTATTGCTCTCTACCATATACGTTATATTGCTAGTAAATACAGAGGTTTATTCATGAGCTATTTTGGTGAAAGCACTTTAGAACATAAAGTTCTAAAATATATGGAAGGCATTAAAAACTCAAATGAGCTTAAGGATTTTGAAGTAATACGTATCATGAATAAAGTGGTTGAGTATTATCGTGATAGTCTTGTTTATGAATTCAATGAAGATGAAGCTAATACCATATTGCAAGAAGCAAGTGATACTAGTATTCGAGAACAACAAAAACCACCTTCTTCAACTTCCTAATATTAGAAGCTCTAGCGAGTAGATTTTAGAGCGTTGTTAAATTTTATGTAGGGATTTTTTTAGTGAAGTTACAGCGCTAGCGGTGGTAATCAATGCAAATCGTGCAATAGTAAATTTAGGAAGTAGTACGCAGGAAACTGCACCTAGAGCTGCACCATACAGTGCATGCTTTACCTGAACACTTTCTAGTGGCAAGCCATGCGCATAACGAGCGAAGTGCTCGCAATTAAATGTGAATAATTTGTATTTAATCTTACTATTTATATAACTTCGCGCTCGTGACAATACAACTTCTTTAGGATAAGCACCTTTGATGGAGCATGGTTCAATGGTGTGATTGCCTACGACTGTATCCCAAGATTCTTCTTCTACTCCATTTGCCCGAAACGATAGTGAGATAAGGCATGGCATACCATTACAAATACGATCGCTGACAATGGCAAAATGTTTGTACATGGAGTAGCGAACAGCGATGACCGTACCGGGAATAAGTTGAGCTGGATTAGTGTCGTAATGCATAGGAATATAATATTTTACATTAATATTTTTAGCAGTAATCTCAAGTAAATCATAACTCACGGCATGAGATTTAATTTTTTTAGCTAATATTTCTCTTTTTTTAGATGTGATTTTTTTAGAATCATCTACCCCAATTTCATCCAAGAGATGGAGGTCATATTCATTAAAAATTACACAG
>CAYXVH010000303.1:0-9299 GCA_964468615.1 uncultured Thiotrichales bacterium
CTGTTTCGGCGAAACATCCATGTATTCCACTTTTTCAGTGGTCGCTAATGAAAATTCATTTAAGTGTCTTACCGATGCCAATTCATTTACAAATTTACCGTTTTCATCTAACGGTGCATTGGCCTGCGCAATGGTAAACTGACTTTCTTCAATTGCAGAAAGATATTCAATTTCATCGGTCACCTTGCCGTTGATTACTTTGCGATAAGGCGTTTCCAAGAACCCATAGTCATTAGTACGCGCAAAAATTGCCAGTGAGTTAATTAATCCAATATTTGGACCTTCAGGCGTTTCAATCGGACATACACGACCATAATGAGTTGGATGTACGTCACGCACTTCAAAACCTGCTCGCTCACGTGTTAAACCACCTGGACCTAATGCAGATATACGACGTTTGTGGGTAATTTCAGATAATGGATTGTTTTGATCCATAAATTGCGACAATTGACTAGAACCGAAAAATTCTTTAATTGCTGCTGCAACCGGCTTAGCATTAATCATTTCCTGAGGCATTAAACCTTCAGACTCTGCCAAGGTTAATCGTTCTTTAACGGCACGCTCAACACGCACCAAACCTACACGGAAAGCATTTTCCGCCATCTCACCGACACAACGTACACGCCGGTTACCAAGGTGATCGATATCATCCACAATGCCATTACCATTACGGATATCAATCAGCACTTTCATGACATCTAAGATGTCATCATTATTTAAAATACCTGATCCTGTTTGCTCTTCACGTCCAACGCGTCGATTAAACTTCATTCGACCTACGGGTGATAAATCATAACGCTCAGGCGCAAAGAATAAATTCTGGAATAAGTTTTGTGCTGCCTCTTTGGTCGGCGGCTCACCAGGACGCATCATGCGATAGATTTCAACCATCGCTTCTAACTGATTGCTAGAAGGATCAATGCCTATGGTTGATGAAATATATGGACCTCTATCAATGTCATTGGTATACAACAATTCCAATACATCAACAGATGATTCTAAAATCTTTTCAATATTTTCTTCTGTTAACTCATCATTAGCCTTACAAACTAACTCACCTGTATCGGTATCAATTAAATCTTTTGCTAAAAACTTATTAAGCAAATACTCGACTGGAACCTCGAGAGTTTTAACATTTGCTTTTTCAATTTGACGCACGTGACGCACAGTAATACGACGACCTGCTTCAACAATTACTTTGCCGCCCGCTTTAATATCAAGCGGCGCAATTTCGCCACGCAGGCGCTCTGGAATTAAATCAAGAATGAAACCTTTATCCGTAATATTTACGGTATTAGTTTCAAAGAACATTGATAGAATTTCTTCGCTGCTGTAACCAATCGCACGCAACAAGATAGACGCAGGTAGTTTTCGACGTCTGTCGATACGTACAAACAAACAATCTTTATGATCAAATTCAAAATCTAACCATGAGCCACGGTAAGGGATCACTCGAGCAGAGTATAAAAGCTTACCTGATGAGTGCGTCTTACCTTTGTCGTGATCAAAGAACACTCCTGGAGAACGATGCAACTGAGAAACAATTACCCGCTCGGTGCCATTAATAACAAACGCACCAGTGTCCGTCATAAGCGGTAATTCACCCATGTACACTTCTTGCTCTTTTACATCTTTAACTTTCTTAGCACTTGCAGGCGCATCTTTATCATAGATAACAAGACGCAATAGCACCTTCAAAGGAGCGCTATAAGTCAAACCACGCAGCTGACATTCCTTTACTTCAAACGCCGGCTCTTCTAAACGATAACTTACATACTGTAGTTCAACATTACCGGAATAACTTATGATTGGAAAAATGGAACCAAATGCACCATTCAAGCCGGATGTCTGACGATCTTCTTTCGTAGCATCTTCTTGCAAAAACCGGCGATAGGAGGCCAGTTGTATTTGCAACATATATGGTACAGCTAAGATTTCAGGACGTTTGCCAAAATCTTTGCGAATTCTTTTCTTCTCGGTATAGCTATACGCCATGGAATTACCCCGCGGTCAAAATGCAGACACAAAAATAGCCAAACAACGTATGAATACGTTGTTTGGCAAAATTAAACACTAACGCTAGTAGCAACTACTTGAGCTCTACTGCTGCGCCAGCTTCTTCCAATTGCTTTTTGATATCTTCAGCTTCGTCTTTCGTTGCTGCTTCCTTAACAGTTGAAGGCGCACCCTCTACCATTTCTTTTGCTTCTTTCAAGCCAAGGCCAGTAACTGCACGAACGACTTTAATGACAGCAACTTTATTGCCACCAAAACTACTCATCACAACATCAAATTCAGTCTGCTCTTCTGCTGCTGCACCACCGGCATCACCACCAGCTGCGGGTGCTGCTGCTACAGCTGCTGCTGCAGATACACCAAACTTTTCTTCCATAGCAGAGATTAGATCTACCACTTCCATTACGCTCATTTCTGAAATCGTCTCAAGTATGTCTTCTTTTGAAACAGCCATTTTCTACTCCTAAATTAAAAATAATTACCCAAATCAATAACGCTTAAAACTTAACTTTAACTATTAGCCAGCAATTTGCTTTAGATCTCTCACTGCAGCAATAGTGCGAACCAGTTTTCCATGCGGCTCATTAAGAGTACGCACAAATTTCTCAACTGGTGCTTTCATAACAGCCATAAGTAAACTAATTGCCTGATCTTTAGTTGGCAAGTTAGATAGCTTCGTGAGTTCTGAAGCATCTAATAGTTCTCCGCCTATGGAGATCATCTTTACCGCAAGCAAATCGCTTTGTTTCGCAAAGTCTTTAACAAGTCTTGCCGCTGAACCGGGGTCTTCTTGCGAAAACGCCAACATCAGCGGACCAACTAAACCATCGCGCATACACTCATATGGCGTACCTGCTAAGGCACGTTTGGCTAGAGTGTTTTTTACGACTTTTAGGTAAACGCCTGTCTCACGCGCCTTAGCACGTAATTCAGTTAATTCAACAACGGTTAGTCCACGATATTCTGCTGCGATAGCAGAATGCGCATCAGCTGCAACTTGCGAGACTTCGGATACGATCGCCTGCTTTTGTTCAAGTTGTAAGGCCACAATGGGGTCCTCTGAGTTAACAATACACACAAGGTGTTTATAAAAACATGAATGCGCTTTGGTCTTTTCAAAAGACCAATTAATGCATTCCCCTTACAGTGCAACCAACTCAGGAAAATTATGTTCCTGATTTGGGGTACACAGTCTACGCAGGCCGAGCTTCCTCATTAAGCAACACCCTTATGATGCCGCACCTACGGTCTTGGACGGTTGTTTCCTAATTCAATAATCTAGAAACAACACCCAATCATTTATATAAAAGTAACTACGGTAACTTTTATATATTTCTATTTCTATCTATACCAAAGCTGTTTGATCTAAAGTCACACCTACACCCATGGTAGACGAGACCACAACTTTTTTAATGTAAACGCCTTTAGCAGTAGATGGTTTGGCTTTTACTAAATCTGCAATTAAGGCTTTTAGGTTCTCTTCAAGTTTCTGTGCTTCAAATTGCACACTACCAATAGAGCAATGCACAACTCCACCCTTCTCGGTTTTAAACTGAACTTGACCCGCTTTAGCGTTCTTTACCGCCGTGGCAACATCCGCAGATACAGTACCTACCTTAGGATTAGGCATTAAGCCACGCGGACCAAGAATTTGTCCTAGTTGGCCCACAACGCGCATCGCATCCGGTGCAGCAATGGCAATATCAAAATCCATCTCACCTTTTTTAACTTGTTCCGCCAAATCTTCTAAACCAACTAAATCTGCACCAGCAGCTTTAGCTGCATCCGCTTGCTCACCATCAGCAAATACTGCAACTCGTACTGTTTTACCTGTGCCATTTGGCAATACTGTTGAACCCCTAACGTTTTGTTCAGATTTTCTAGGGTCGACACCAAGGTTTATACTGACATCAACAGACTCATTAAATTTTGCAGTTGCACATTCTTTGACTAAGCTAATGCCTTCAACAGGCACGTAAGACTTTTCCAATTCAACTTTTTCATGCGCTGCTCGTAAATTTTTTCCGATTTTAGCCATGTTTATACTCCTTCAACCTCTATTCCCATACTTCTAGCACTTCCTGCAATTGTGCGAACGGCTGCATCCATATCGGCTGCGGTGATGTCAGGCATTTTTGTCTTCGCAATTTCTTCAAGTTGTACACGATTTACTTTGCCAACTTTTTCAGTGTTCGGACGGCCACTGCCTTTAGTTAAGCCTGCTGCTTTCTTAAGCAAGATGGCTGCAGGAGGAGTTTTAGTTATAAAAGTAAAACTCTTATCGGCATAAACAGTGATTACAACAGGCACTGGCATACCTTTTTCCATGTTTTGAGTTTGCGCATTAAATGCTTTGCAAAACTCCATAATATTCACACCATGCTGACCAAGCGCTGGACCCACCGGCGGACTTGGGTTCGCTTCGTTCGCAGGAACCTGCAATTTTATGTATGCGTCTACTTTCTTAGCCATTATCTTTTTATTTCGCTTGTTTATTCTCGTTCATTTACTGGATTTGTTTGCCAGGGTAAATTTCTTTAATGCTTCTTTTAACCTTTCTCAACTTGACCAAACCCAAGCTCTACAGGTGTTGAGCGACCAAATATCTGCACTGCAACTAACATTCGACTCTTTTCATAATTCACTTCTTCAACTACGCCATTGAAGTCGTTGAACGGACCATCCGTAACACGTACCACTTCTCCTGGTTCGAATAGAACCTTTGGTTTCGGCGCATCCACACCCTCTTGCATGCGTTGTAATATATTTTGTGCCTCTGCCTCACTAATTGGTGCAGGCTTATCTGACGAACCACCAATAAAACCAAGCACTTTTGGACAGTCTTTAACTAAGTGCCAACTTTCATCATCCATTTCCATCTTTACTAAAACATAACCGGGGAAAAACTTTCGCTCACTGCGACGCTTCTGCCCTTCTCGCATCTCTACAACTTCTTCGACTGGCACCAAAATTTCGTCAAACTTTTCTTGCATGCCTAGACGTTCAATTCTTTCGCCCAACGCTCGTTGCACCTGGTTTTCAAAACCAGAATACGCATGCACTACATACCATTGCATAGACATCAATAAACTCTTACTCAGATTACGTACTGTATTAAGGCCGTTAATATGCGATCTATGATCCATAAAAATAGCGCCAAAATAATGACCACTACAAAGACCACAAGAGTAGTTTGCAAAGTCTCACCTCTTGTTGGCCAAACCATTTTGCGTACTTCGGTACGCGCATCTCTCATAAAACTTGCTAGTGTTCGGCCACGCTCGGTTGTAAACGCAATAATTGCGGCAACTACCACAGCAGCTACTATTCCAAGCACGCGATATAACAACGGATAATCCGCGTACACATAAAATGCAGCTAGACCAGCCAATACAATTGCGCCAGCAATTACTAGCTTAAAGACATCCATGCCGCTTGCAGTCGTTGCTTCAGCTTTTCCAATCATATCAAAATAATTTACGTGTAGAGGTTACTCGTGATTTAGCTCAGATTTCACACATCATGGCAGGCCAGGAGGGAATCGAACCCCCAACCTGCGGTTTTGGAGACCGCCGCTCTGCCAATTGAGCTACTGGCCTTTAAACGATACGCCTAGCAATCGCCAAACAAGAAAGTATAGCTTGTTTGTTGACTTAGATTAAATCTATTTTTACGCTATCAGAAGAGATAGGCAGTATGATTTTTAACCAATCTACCTGCTCTTACTAGCCTATTTGACTCAAAATCTCTATTCAATGACCTTAGCGACCACACCTGCACCTACGGTACGTCCACCTTCACGTATCGCAAAGCGTAAACCTTCTTCCATCGCAACCGGCGCAATCATGGTAACCGTCATCTGTACGTTATCACCCGGCATTACCATCTCGGTGCCCGCTGGAAGCTCACAGGCTCCGGTCACATCCGTGGTTCTGAAGTAGAACTGGGGACGATAGCCGTTGAAGAATGGGGTATGACGCCCTCCTTCTTCTTTGCTCAGAATGTAGATTTCCGCTTCGAATTTGGTATGAGGGTTAATGCTGCCAGGCTTACAAAGCACTTGGCCGCGTTCCACTTCTTCGCGCTTGGTGCCACGTAGCAATACGCCTACGTTGTCACCGGCCATACCTTGGTCGAGTAGTTTGCGGAACATTTCTACTCCGGTACAGGTGGTCTTGGTGGTGTCTTTAATACCCACAATTTCAATTTCATCACCGACGTTCACAATGCCGCGCTCAATACGGCCCGTGACTACGGTGCCACGTCCTGAGATGGAGAATACGTCTTCCACGGGCATGATGAAGTCGCCATCAATGGCGCGCTCGGGCTCTGGAATGAAGGCGTCCATTTCTTCTACTAGTTTAATAATAGATGGTACGCCAATATCGGAGGTGTCGCCTTCTAGGGCTTTTAATGCAGATCCAATAATAATCGGGGTGTCGTCGCCTGGGAATTCGTAGGTGGAAAGGAGATCACGGATTTCCATTTCTACCAGTTCGAGTAGTTCGGCATCATCCACTTGGTCGGCTTTGTTCATGTAGACCAGGATGTACGGTACACCTACTTGTCTGGCCAATAGGATGTGCTCACGGGTTTGTGGCATCGGCCCGTCGGCTGCGCTACATACCAGAATCGCGCCGTCCATTTGCGCCGCACCGGTAATCATGTTCTTTACGTAATCCGCGTGTCCCGGGCAGTCTACGTGTGCGTAATGGCGATTCGGGCTTTCGTATTCTACGTGAGCCGTTGCAATGGTAATGCCACGCTCGCGTTCTTCCGGAGCATTGTCAATCTGATCATAGGCTTTGAATTCACCACCGTGGGTCTCGCCCATCACTTTGGTTAACGCCGCTGTTAACGTGGTCTTGCCATGGTCTACGTGACCAATCGTGCCCACATTTACATGCGGCTTATTACGCTCAAACTTCTCTTTCGACATTTTCTTTTACCCTCAATTTATTTTTTGGCCTACATTCTTGAAGTTGTCTTATATACATGGAGCCCGCAAACAGAATCGAACTGTTGACCTCATCCTTACCATGGATGCGCTCTACCGACTGAGCTATGCGGGCAAATAATTATTGGGCGCAATTGTAAACGCAGAATTTAGTCGTTGCAGCACTATTTATTATTGCTCTTGGGGTAGTTTATGGAAATTGGATCGTTTTTTTTAGCTTTCGCGCCCGCTAGACCGTTAGGACAATAAATTCGTAAGTATCAAATAAGAATCATGGAGCGGGTGATCGGGATCGAACCGACATCATCAGCTTGGAAGGCTGAGGTTCTACCATTGAACTACACCCGCAATATTAAGATGGTGGAGGGGGGGGGATTCGAACCTCCGAAGGCTGAGCCGGCAGATTTACAGTCTGCTCCCGTTGACCGCTTGGGTACCCCTCCATAGTAAAACATTGTGTGCGACCAATCTGCGAACTGTCAATAATGTGAAGTTCAGCATAGTTCAAACCCAAATATTACGCGCTGGTAGCTTAATGCATTGTTAAGCGAACGTAAAACGATTACGTTAGCCTTCTTAGGATAGAAACCTGCTATTCAATTAAGAAATTGGCAAATAATTAGCTTTTCTTAATATTAACAACTCATCTAACAAATATTTTATATCAAATATGAATGTAACAATTTATGGTTCTGGTTATGTTGGATTAGTCACAGCTGCTTGCCTTGCGCAAGTTGGTAATAATGTTCTTTGTGTCGACATTGACCCTGAACGGATTAAAAAACTACAGCAATGTATCGTCCCAATTCATGAACCCGGCTTGCAGGAGCTCATACAATCCAACGTTGAAGCTGCACGTATTGAATTCACCCTTGACGCCAACGCTGGCATCGAACACGGACTGTTTCAATTCATTGCGGTTGGTACTCCTCCCGATGAAGACGGCTCAGCGGACCTACAACATGTATTAAAAGTAGCCGAGACAATTGGCCTGGGCATGAATGACTATAAAGTTGTAGTGAATAAATCTACCGTGCCTGTTGGTACTGCCAAAAAAGTTTCAGATGTAATTCATAATCAATTAGCGAAAAGAAACCTATCACTAGAGTGTGATGTTGTATCTAATCCAGAGTTTCTAAAAGAAGGCGCTGCGATTGATGATTTTATGAAGCCTGATCGCATTATCGTTGGCGTTAAAAACCCTCGTACCGCAGAACTTATGCGCGCATTGTATGCACCTTTCAATCGTAGTCATGATCGCGTACACATCATGGAACCTGCTTCGGCAGAACTTACCAAGTATGCCGCCAATGCGCTTCTCGCGACCAAAATTAGCTTCATGAATGAACTTGCCAATATTGCCGAACGACTTGGAGCAGATATTGAAGAAGTAAGATTGGGTATAGGATCTGATCCTCGCATTGGATATCAATTTATCTACCCAGGTTGCGGATATGGTGGATCTTGCTTCCCTAAAGATGTAAAAGCACTACAACACATCGCCAAAGAAGTAGGTTACACACCTGAATTAGTTGCTGCAGTAGATCAAGTAAATCAAAATCAAAAACAAATTTTATTCGATAAGATTAATAAATTTTTCAACGGTAATTTAAAAAACAAAGTGATAGCTCTTTGGGGCCTGGCTTTTAAACCCAATACAGACGACATGCGCGAAGCTTCTAGTCGAGAATTAATGGAGGCTCTATGGAATGCGGGCGCAAAAGTGCAAGCCTACGACCCTGTTGCAATGGATGAATGCCAACGCATATATGGCGAACACCCATCTCTTACGCTCTGTGATGAAAAAGATGAGACATTAAATAATGCAGATGCGTTGGTGCTTGTAACCGAGTGGAACGAATTCAAAAGTCCAAATTTTGATGCGATTAAAAAATCACTTTCTCAAGCTGTAATCTTTGATGGCCGCAACCTATATGAACCTGGTTTAATGCAGCAACTAGGCTTTAAGTACTATGCTATTGGCCGCGGAGACTCTATATCAATCTAAACCTTCAAGCCTATAAAGATTGCTTTAGATAGCTCTCAAGTGATTTTTCGACAAAACTGATTCCTAAAGCTTGTTTTTGTTCTGCAGTCATTGCATTCAGTGCAGTCATTAAATCTTCCGCTATCTCTGGGTGTTTTTTTACAATACCAATTTTCTCAACATACACCTTAATTCCAAATACAATAGCATTAGTATTTTTCAATTTACGAAACGTTTGCCGTTCACTACGCAGATACAATCGCTCCTCAATATTTTCCATATTGACACTCATCATGTCTTTATACATGTCAAAGTTATGTGGAAATACACAAAGATCAG
>CAYXVH010000304.1:0-3783 GCA_964468615.1 uncultured Thiotrichales bacterium
GAAGAATAGAATTCAACGTAAAGGGGCTTTCACAATGAGCTATTTAATTCAACAAATGTGGCTTTGTTTACTAATCGCAGCATTACTTGGTGCATTAATTGGTTGGTTGCTAGCTAAGTCTTCTTATCGAAGCAAACTTGATGATCTAGATGCAAGTTGGCGCCGTAAGTTAGACGACAAAGAGAGTGATTACTCTCAAAAGTTCACAGAAGCTAGCAAACCCGCTGCCACTGGTACTGTTGCCCCAATAATTTCATTGGCGGAACAAACCAGTTACGAAGTTGAAGAAGTTGAAGGCATTGGCCAAAGCTATGGAAAGAAGTTGCGTGACATGAGCATTTCCACTACTGAGCAACTACTAAATCAATGTTGCAATATGAATGGCCGTGTAACGATAGCTGAACATGTGGGCATTGAAGACTTTGTAGTACGAAAATGGGCCAGCATGTCTGACCTTATGCGCATAAGCGGTATTGAAGGCCAGTTCTCTGAACTCATGGTCTACGCAGGAATTGATTCTGTACAAGACTTAGGCCAACAAAATGCAGCTGCTCTACATAGTAAACTATCCGCCACAAACCAGCAGCAAAACCGCGTGAAGACTATTCCAGATGAGTCCTCTTTAGTTCTCATGATCAGTCAAGCAAAGTCATTAAAAGCTATTATGCAAGATACCTAAAGTTACATAGCATTTAATAGTAATTCTGACTTAAACCAAATCTCAACAGTAATTTAAAATATTATTGGCGTGAGCTTTTTTATAGCTCACCCCAGCTTTTGCGTCTACGCCAAGGCACTCTGGTTAGCACCAATCCCAACACCAAACTACTGATGGCCGTTAAAGCACCAGTAACAAACCATTGCCGATCTTTGTGTATTGATTTGAACTCACGATTTTCTATTTTAATTTCTGCCACCTGCGCACGCTCTTCTTCAAGAGTGTTTTTCAGTTTTTGATTTTCTTGCTGTAATTCCAAAGGACGCTTAGCAGCATTTTTAACCTGAGCAAGCTCGGTTGATAACTTTATAGTTCGTTCTTTAACTTGGATATCAAAATTAGCTTTTAATAAGTCATATTCTTTTTTCAAAGTTTCGTACTGTTCACGACCTGCAGGCTGATTAATTAAATAACCTTCCAGCATCCAACCAACTTGCTTATTCTGAGTGGAAACCATTACGTAACCTTCATCACGATTAGTTTTTAACACTTTTACAGGCGTGCCACTTTTTAATTGCGCAACAATTTCACTATTCAGACTCATATTCCGATGTATTGTGATCTCCAACTCATCAGTCACATATCGAACATCTTCGGCAAATGCTCTCACGCTGCAGACAGCCAAAGTTAGTATCAGTAATACTGCACTTCGGTTACAAAATTGGTTATGAAACATGAATGAAACTTTAAAATAAAAGTTGTTCTAAGATTTGTCAGTCAATACACTAACAGGTACACGTTTTACCTGGTAGCCATCTTTCTCCATTAGCGCCAACACACCCTGATCACCATAAAGATGTAACGCGCCAACTGCAATAAAGGTTTTCTTTTCACGCATAGGTTTACGCATATAATGTTCCATAACGACGTTTCTATTTTTAACTACATGCTTCAAATAAATTTCACGATATCGCTCATATTCAGGCTTATTAGGAATAAAGAGAGTGCTAATTTGATACATTTTAGTTAGATCTTCCTCCAAGTACGCCTCTAACATCAGATCAATTGTATTGCGCATTTCCTTATAACTATTCACTGTAAATTCGAGCAACTTAATTTGCACATCTTCTGGCATGGAATAAAAAGTTACCAGAAACTCTTCGATACTTTCCACCTGATATAGATCTTTCTTTTGTGCCGCTGCACGATCAAGTAACTCATAATCTAAAATCAAGTCTTCAGTATTTTCTGCCTTCACAGCAAAACTACGCATCGCCGCCCATGGCTTGAGATGCAAAATAGTTTCTTTATCCAGGCCCACATCTAATAACACCTCTTCAACTCGTGAATAAAGACCCTTGCCAATTAGCTGCTCTAGTGTTTGACCCTTAGGCAAGGTCATATCACCCTTTATCATCTGACCACCATGGTAAGGATTCCAGTAATGATCACTAGGAAATGACTCCATCGCAAAACTTGTCATTTCATCAAATTTACCAACGATACTTTTACGCACTTCATTTACGCGCTTATCATTCATATGAATGGTGCCAAATATGTATCCAACTAGTTCCTTATCTTTTTCAATCTGCCATAATACTCCTTCTGTAAAACGGCCTGATTCTTTAACTGGCTTTTGCAGTTCCTTCTCCATTTTTATCAATTCTTCATCACTTAATTCACCTATTTCTTCAACCATAGGCTTATGCACTTTCTGTGAAGATGCACTGCTCATTTGCACTCCAACTAAAAAGGTTAGAACTGTAGCGAAAGCCACAAAAATCAATGTTTTCCATGAATTCATTAGATACATAAGTTATGACTCCAGCTATAAATAGATAACTCTTAAAATTAGACTGTAACAGTAAGGATATAATTCCCACAAATTACACGCATAAAAAAAGCTGCTTTTGGCCTCCCAACAGCAGCTTTATATGATATCAATACAAACTTATTCTGCGATTCATGTTAATTATCGCGCAAGCATATACTAAGAAAATTTTCTAAGTGTCTTTGGCGTTTTATCGTAATCTACAGAAATTGCGTCATGTGGACATGCCTCAACACAAGCAAAACAGCGTATACACTCGTTCTCGTCAATAAAAAGAGAGTTGTAATATAAGCCTGAAGTTTTTGCTGGTGTAACACGCTCAAAGCTTGAAACGTTACCATCGCCATTAGTCTTAAAATTCGTAGCTTCAACTAAACAGTTTGGAGTGGGTTTAACCATTAAACACTCATCGCATAATACGCATTTAGTATTATCCACTACTGGCGCAGGTGAGCGAGCATCTTCAAACTTATCAAAATAAATGTCACCAACAGCCAAGCCAGCTTCTTGCAATGCTTCCACACCCAGATCAATCATTACAGGTGGTCCGCAAAAGTAGGCCTTCATATCATCCACAGATACTACGCCTTTGCTTAAATATTCATTCTTAAAATGTTCAGTCACAAATCCTCGCGGGCCATCCCAATCACTGTCCTCTGCTTCTTCAGATAAGACCGGTATAAATTTAAAGGTATGATTCTTGCTCCACTTGCGTTCCATCTCTTGCATTTCTTCTTGCAAATATAGATCTGCTTGAGTTCTAGCCCCGTAAAAAAAGTAACAATTCCTATCAACTTGCATGTTGCATGCTGATTCAACGATTGCGTTAATCCCGCTCATGCCACTACCACCCGCAATACACACCATAGTTTTATTACTAGGATCTAAGCCAAACTTACCAAGAGGACCAGAAATTTTTACGTGTTCGCCTTCACGGTTTCCTCCTGCTATCCAACTAGACAGCTTGCCACCATGCACTAGACGAATAAAAAACGAATACTCATTTTTATTTTCGTTTTCTGGGGCAAGTGCAAAGGAGTATGAGCGAGGCTTTCTACAACCCGGCACGGTAATCGTCGCATACTGACCTGCTTTAAACATTATGTCCTTAGCATGTTCATCACAACGTATAACTACCTTATAGGTATCGTAGGTTAAGTTTTCTACACTACTGATCACTCCTTGATTTACCGTTACACGATTAGTCTGAATATCACGATCAGGCTCTGGAAGCGTTACTAGATAATTATCAAACGGATCGTGAAAGTTTTTTTGTGCCGTTGCCATTATTTCA
>CAYXVH010000305.1:0-8645 GCA_964468615.1 uncultured Thiotrichales bacterium
TCAACACTTAGCTGCAAAATAATATGCAAACAATTTCTTTCGATAAACCAATAATAGGGTTTTCAGCATATAGTGGTTCGGGAAAAACTACTCTACTTGAGAAACTCATCCCTATTCTTTCAGCTCGCAAACTACGAGTCGCTGTTATCAAGCACGCACATCATTCATTTGACATAGACCACCCTGAAAAAGACAGTTATAAAATACGCAAAGCGGGTGCTCAACAAATACTCATTTCATCACAGAAGCGTTGGGCTATGATTCATGAACATGCTAATGAGAATTCAGAACTTACCCTTCAAGAAGCACTGCTACATATATCTGCCGATAATATAGATTTAGTCATTGTCGAGGGATATAAGTCTTCACCCATCGCAAAAATTGAAATACATCGCCCAGCACTTGGCCACCCATTGATATCAGCAAGTGATAAATATGTGATAGCTATCGCTACGGATGAACCCGGCATGGTTAAATCTAACTTGCCGCTTCTGGATCTTAACGATACTGAAATGATTGCAGGCTATATTGAGCAATTTTTAACCAACTCAAATGAGTGATTTCCTGTATCTGTAGCTATATCTCTCCCTTCATCTCTCTACAGGCCAGTTCAAAAAATGCTATAATTTTTTTATATTATAGTTAGTTGGTGCAGTGAATAATAACAATACATAACGTATAACTTATGTAATTACAGTAAGTTATGAATATTATTTAATCTTATATATTACAAATACTGGTTACATGAATACCCAAAGTAATGCGGGTATTGATCAGTTTTGGATGCGAATTAAGCAAAATAACGAATTAGATTCATTTAGGAGAATGCAACATGGCAGATCGTACCGTCACAGTAACTGATAATACGACAGGGAAAAAAGTCGACCTACCGATTCTTGATGGCACAAATGGCCCTAGCGTGATTGATATAGGCAAGCTATACAAAGAGCTTGGCTATTTCACTTTTGACCCAGGTTTTGTATCTACAGGCAGCTGTGATAGCAAAATCACCTTCATCGATGGAGATATTGGCCTACTCCGTTATCGTGGTTATCCCATCGAACAACTTGCGGCAAAGAGCACATATTTAGAAGTCTGTTATCTTCTCTTATACGGCGAGCTCCCTACTAAACAAGAATTTGATGTATTTGAGTCTAGGCAAAGAATGCATACTTTGCTTGATGAAAAGATGCGCCGTTTCTATTTAGGCTTTCATAATGATTCACACCCTATGGCAATGATGGTTGCAACCGTTGGCGCTTTGTCTGCATTTTATCATGACCAAATTGATGTGCATGATGCAGAGAACCGAGAGATCGCTGCCAAAAGACTCATTGCAAAAATGCCTACCATGGCAGCTTGGGTATATAAGTACACTGTTGGTCAGCCTTTTATTTATCCAGACAATAAATTAGATTATGTACCTAATTTATTGCAAATGATGTTTGGCTTACCAACCATGGACTACGAGCCAAGTCCTGCCTTTGTAAAAGCCATGGATGTTATTTTAATTTTACATGCCGATCATGAGCAAAATGCATCAACTTCAACAGTAAGGCTAGCTGGTAGTTCTGATGCAAACCCCTATGCAGCACTATCGGCTGGTATTAGCTCACTGTGGGGCCCTGCCCACGGCGGTGCGAATGAAGCAGTGATTAATATGCTAGAAGATATCGTTCAATCTGATAATGACGTCAACTATTATGTAGACCGCGCAAAAGACAAAAATTCACCATTCCGTTTAATGGGCTTTGGTCACCGTGTGTATAAAAACTATGATCCTCGCGCAAAAATTATTCGTGAAGTATGTCATGAGGTACTCGCTGAACTCGGTGATGACAACCCTAACAAACCTCTTTTCGATACGGCAATGGAATTAGAACGCATCGCGCTTTCAGATGACTACTTTGTAGAACGCAAACTCTACCCAAATGTGGATTTCTACTCAGGCATTATTTTGCGTGCGATGGGCATTCCTATGAATATGTTTACCGTTATTTTTGCACTAGCAAGAACGGTAGGCTGGATTTCACATTGGAAAGAACACATGAGTGATCCAGCAGCGAAGATCGGTCGTCCCCGTCAGTTATATACTGGCTCTGACGAAAGGAATTATGTCGATATTAAAAAACGTTAGTCGTTTATTTAATTTCAGCAAAGAACTTTCTAAGTACGGGGCTAAATTGTTCTTCATCAACTAAAAATGCATCGTGTCCTTTGTTGGATGCGATGCGCTCAAATACAACATTCCGCCCCGCATTTCTAATGCCGTTATAGATCTCTTCCTGTTGCTGAACAGGGAATAGGATATCCGTATCTACACCTACTACTAGTGTTTTCTTAGCATGAATTTTTGCTAGGCCAGCGTTGACTGAACCGCCATGTTCAGCCACATCAAACAAATCCATCGCTCTAGATAAATACAAATAACTATTCGCATCGAAAGTTTCGACAAATTTATGCGCGTTGTAATCAAGATACGATTCAACTTCAAACTCAACGCCAAACTTTTCTTTACTACGTTGACTAGGCTCAACACGTGCACGGTTAAAGCGTTCGTTCCACTCTTCTGCTGCACGGTAAGTCACTAAACCTAGCTTTCGCGCTAGCACCATGCCGCGCTTAGGTTCTTCGTCTGGCTCGTAGCAACCACTTTTCCAATCCGGATCACAAGTAACAATTTCACGCTGCAATGAGCGCATAGCTATAGCTAACGGTAAAGAGCGACACGCGCCCGAAATGGTTACTAGATAGTCTAATTCATCTGGGAATTGCAACGCATAAGCGAGCGAAGACATACCCCCCATTGAAGCACCCACTACTGCAAATAAATGTTCAACGCCTAGTTCTTGCATCGCATGATGGCCTGCTTTGGCAATATCTTCTATCGTTAGCTCGGGGTATTCAGAGCAATATTGTTTACTAGTAATAGGATTAATGGAATTAGGGCTGGTAGAACCAAAGCAACTACCTAATGAATTTACACACACTACATAATAGCGATCTGTATCAATTGGCTTACCTGGACCAATCATATACTCCCACCAACCAGGTGTAGGGTCTTCGGGTGATGAGCATGCGTGAGCTGATGGCGACAAACCAGTAAAAACTAAAACGGCATTGTCATGTGTTTCAGAAAGTTCTCCCCATGCTTCATAAGCAACGTTGACTTCTGGCAGTACTTCACCACGGCGCATAATAAAATCAGTCGTGCCATAGTCTCCATGCAACTCAACATATTTAGTTGCCGGTGGAGCACGATTCGGGATGGGATGGATATCTTTTGCTACGATACTCACGATAATTTACTTACTTACAATAACTCGATTGGCTTTGATATATAGAAAGGAATTCTAACAGCTACAATTTAGGATTAAACAGGCTTTCGAGCGCGCAGGGTCTGAATCATAGATAAAACCAGTAAAATTACAAATAAAATTAAGGTCTGTTCAGGAATTGTCAAACCTGCAAAGGTCCAGCTGGTGTCTGCACAGGAACCTGAGCCAGTCAGGGTTTTCTTAAGTGTTTCAAAAAGCGGCAAAGTATCCAACATGAAATACAAATCTGGCCCACACTCTGGCACTTGATCCTTGGGTAGGTTTTGCAACCAAATATGCCGAGAAGCAAGGCCTATCCCAATTGAAGAGATCACTATACAAAGCACACCATAGATTTTTGCGAAAATGGTTATAGGCCCATGCAGTAATGCTATTAAAAATAGTACCCCTAAAGACATGATCACTACTCGATCTAGTATACAAAGCGGACAAGGGTCTAAATACAAAGTCCGTTCAAGATAAAGCACAGCAAACAACATGGATGCAATACAAATTGCTAAGCCCAAAAAAGCTAAGGAACGATAACTAAACATAGATAATGCTTTTATTTTTATGAATTATTCTTCTGCTTCAACAGGAATCTCTGTAGGCTGCTCATACGAAACTTCTAAGTACCCTTCTGGCGGACCTTGTAACTGAAATTTTTCGACGGTTTTACTCTCTTGAATATTTGCAGAACCTTGTCTTTGTGCAATATTATATTCAAACCAATCTGCTTTCACTGAAAAGACATCATAAACTGTCTTGTTACCACTACTGTTGACCTCATAATAAACACCCTCTTCATAGCTCCAGGTACCAGCATCGGATGACTGCTCAAAAAGTTTATCTCCATCATGAACAATCATGTAATCCACTTTATAAGTTCCATCAGATCCGCGGACCATTTTCCAAGATTCAGCCCAACCGGCATCTTCTTCATCTTCATAGGTACCATCACCACGCCACACGCCAGTTAATGCCTCTGAAGCTTTAGCATCATCATCTTTTATTTCTGGATTGTTCGTACATGCTACAAGTGCTAGCAACAAAGGGATCAATAAATACTTCATGGGTGATCGCATAAATATAGTTAATAAAGATGCGTAAGTTTATACATTAGCGCTACATCGCACAATGTGATGCTCTTACCCACTAATTCTATTTAAAAATGACTCCTAGCTGTATAAATTACAGAGCAACCAAAGAGCATGTGTATTAGAGATTGGTTCCGAGCCTGCTGAGCAACATAACCATCGCGAAGTAGCATCCGATCATAACTACCAAGCCTATTGCCATACTTGTTGTAAATGGAACCTGTGCTTTCAAAAGTACAGGAAGCACTACAAAAAAAGAAAGTGAAGGCAAAACAAGCCAAAATATACTTGTTGTAAGTGAAGATATTTGCTCGACGTCTTTCGTTTCAAAATATATCCAGCACATGGCCAATACCGAAACGAGCGGAACAGATGCTAGCAATGCGCCAACAAATGAACTCATTTTAGCAACCTCTGATATCGAGACAATTAAAGCAGCAGTAATTGCTAATTTTGTTAAATACCAAGTCATAGCCTTTAAACCTCTATTCGGAAAGTTACTTTAAAATTTGAAATGGATTAAACACCAATTAAGATTAATTACTCACATTAAATTCTTTAATAGAGGTAATTTATCAATCTGATTGTGGACCATTGTGATATAAATCAACTATAAGACACTCCACATCACGTACTAGTGCCTTTGGTGCAACAGCTTTGAACCAGATATCTGGTTTACATATGGATAAGAGCATCATTTAAATGTTTAGATTAAAACGTTCTTTACACAAATGGATGAAATTGAAATGGGTGAGATAATTGAATTTAAGACGAAAGAAACTGAGAAAAGGCTTGAGCGAATTCAGGAATTGATGCACAAAGCGTTAACCGATTTGCTTGATGATGAAGACATGCAAGAACTTAAGAAACTCACCAACCAAGGGTGTCACTAATACAGTAGCACCACATCAAAGTTAGACTTCACCTCTGCTGGCGAAAAGCATTTACTTTTTAAGTAAATGTTGTGTAACCATGAAGCAGAGATCTGCATGCAAACCAAAATATTCTGCAGAACGATTCGGACCAAGCTTGCTTTCGATATTATTATCAGGCACTAGTGGTTTAGGTTTACCATCTTCAGTGACAAAAATAGGCTCAATTCTTTCAAGTAACTCAGTGTGAGAGATTTTCTCTTCCAATTGCTTGCTGATGAATTTGTAGTTTTCCAGTGCCTTAGGCGTTGCATGCTTTTTCAGGAAAGGAATATATGTTTCCAGTAAAAATATTAACCGTTCCGTTTCATCAGGAATATAATTTTCTTCGAAGCTAAGCATAGATTACTAAGCACTCTTTCAAGTTTTTATAAACAAACACAACTCTGTGTGTGAATACATACACGTATAGACACAAAGAGTTGAGGTTTAAAATGCTCTCAGCGAAATCTTATCAAAGCCTGTACCGGCTCAGATACTATTACTCCCACGCTCAAGTTGCCATCGAGTGACACATTTTCTGTTCACCTTTATTCAGCTTATTGTACGCAGCTTGTGCGTTGGAATAACGATCGAGATCGGTACTTACTAACCCTGGAAGAACGATATCTGCATAGGAAGTTAAATGGTCAAAAAACTCATGATTTTCAATCTGGATGCTTGAATCTTTTGCGGTAAGAAAACTATCTTTCATTCTCTGTTCCATTTTCTGATCAATTCGATCAAAGCCGATTTCCCTAGGTACGTGTACGTGCACATCTGCATGATTCGATCTAAAGTCTTTACGCAAACCCGAAAAGTCATCAAGGTGATCGATCCATTGATCAATCACTTTATGCCATTTACTTAAAGGTTCTCCAGGTAACACTTGAACGCCAGGATGAGTAAATTTAGCTAAGTTAAATAGCATCCATTTACCTGCTTTATTGCTTTCATCTGCTGCTCGCAAAGCATGGGTTAACGCTGTACCAGAATCCCTAACTGCAAAACGCATGAAACAATCCTGAGAGAACTTATTGGTGACCTCTTGACGGAAACGATCACGAACGGCTTTTAGTCCTGTATCCGTATAGGAGGTTAATCGTTGGTAAGAATGCTCAGTGTTGACGACAAAAAACCCACCTGTAAACGGATTACTTTGACCATTACCATTTGTCATCGTGTCTAATTCTTTCAGACTTGCAAACAAACTCGCCGGGGCATCCCCATCACCACTATGTGGAAGTTGCCCTACCCCTATAACGGGAATATTTTTAGTTAATTTATCGCTACTTAATTGACGAGTAAGATCTATCGCCATGCCACTGCCGGTACCGCCTGCTAAATTGAAGCAAACCATTATTCGTGCAGGCAATTCAGATTGCTCAGCATGATGAGCAAAATTTGTAAGTGCGACATCTAAAGTACGCGCTTCATCATTGTAGGCTTTATAATAAATTGCTTTGGCTACTGCTCTTGAAAGGTGCGAGCCTGCTTTTGGTAGTTTTATATCCTTAGGTAACCAGGACTTTCCATCTGCCATATTATCTATGCTTGCAATCAGCTCGTCACGCTCAGGCATGTCTAAAGAAATAGATTGGTAGTGGAAATTTTCTGCAGGAACCCCTTGTTCATCAAGGCGCTGTTTTAGACCCGCTGCATAACCATCTACGCGCTGCAAATCCTTATCTCCAACATCAATCACCAATGCTGCTACGCGCGCCCTTGGGTCCATTAAAACATCTTCTATCTCACCCGTCCTAAGTAAGCCATCGACATAACCTGCACCTGTGCGTCCAATTCCTACAACACTTAAGCTATAAGGTTCAGGTTTAGAGGTTGAAATATTTGAATTAGCATCTGTCATATTTTATCTCCTAATTTGTTTTTCCTTTATTAAACCTTCCTTAGAAATTGATCCTTTAGTAACCAATACATTTAACTACTTATGTAATGAAATCTTCTATTAATACTCATCAATTCTCTAATGACGAGGACCTTGATCCGGTTTCAATAACAAACGTTCAACGCGTTTACCATTCATCACATGAGTCTTTAAAATTTCGTCTATATCTGCTTCGCATTTATAGGTATACCAAACACCCTCAGGGTAAATCACCATCGTCGGCCCAAGTTCACATCGATTTAAGCAGCCCGCATGGTTCACACGGATCCTTTTAAGGCCTAATGCCATTGAACGCCGGCACATATAATCACAGAGCTCGCGCGAACCCCTTGCTACACAACTACCGCGTCGATGAGATGCAGGTCTTTCATTGGTACAATGAAAGATGTGAACGTCATAAAAATGTTCTTCACTTGGCGTTTTCTGACCTAATTCATCAGCTTCATCTGATGATGAATCTAGACTTCGTTTAACAGATACACTACGCCATTCCGCCATGGACTGGTTCCAATGTGATCTCGTGAATCGTGTATAAGCTTGTTACAATATTCATATTTAACAACAACTTATATTTAATAATTAACGTTAAATAATACTCCTGAACAAAGCATTTCTATACGTATGCTTCTACTTGCTCAAGCAAAGCGTCTGCGCTGCTCGTCTCGCACGAAAGAATACTTTCTTCAACGTTTAATGCCTTCACCACACCATCTTCGACCAACATAGAATAGCGTTCTGAACGATCACCTAGGCCAAAATCGGAAAGATCCAAACAAAGCCCTATCGCATTAGTGAACTCAACTTTTGGATCGCAAAGCATCATTACGTTATTGCTTACATTATGGTCTTGCGCCCAAGCCTGCATTACAAATGGATCGTTGACTGATATACATGCAATGGTATCAACACCATTCGCTATCAATTCTTCAGCGTGATTTACAAAACCGGGCAAATGCTCCTCTGAACAAACAGGCGTATAAGCACCTGGCAAACCAAAAACTGCTACCGTTTTACCTTTGAAAATTTCATCACTAGTACTACTACAAACATCTATTGGCGACTCAGACCCCATCCACTGAAAGGTGACCGAAGGTATTCGGTCGCCAACTTTAATTGTCATACCTAGCTCCTTCTCACATAGGCCAACTTAACTTGTTAACTTGGACCAGTTAGTCTCCCTTGCAACAACACTTCCTATTAATGGCAAGGGAATGCAAGTCCGTGACGAATATCATGCGCTGCATTATGCAAAACTTCTGGCCCAGCAAAGCCTACCGCAGCAAGAATAAATACGCCGGTAAGCACTGCCGCCGATATGGCATATACACTTGCCCATGGTATTGCGCTAGTTTGAATTCCCACTAGCATGTTTGTAGCCTCTTTTACTGTACTCATATTACTTCTCCTTTGTTTA
>CAYXVH010000306.1:0-4067 GCA_964468615.1 uncultured Thiotrichales bacterium
CTTCTGTGAACTTTTGAGAGTAGTCACTCTCTTTGTCGTCTAGCTTACGGCGCCAACTTGCATCTAGATCGTCAAGCTTGCTTCGAAAAGATGACTTGGTTAACCACCAGCCAATTAATGCACCAAGTAATACTGCGAGTAGTAAACATAGCCACATTTGTTGAATTAAATAGCTCATTGTGAAAGCCCCTTTACGTTGAATTCTATTCTTCTGTTTTTTGCCTTACCCTCATCACTTTCGTTATCAGTAATTGGGTTGGTTTCGCCGTAACCCACTGCAGATAATCGTCTATCATCTACGCCATTATTTATTAAATAGCTCATGACCGAGGATGCACGTGCCTGACTCAGGCGCAGATTGTAATCATCGCTACCACTAGAATCGGTATGCCCACCAATTTCTATTTTCGCTTCAGGACACTGATTAGCAACTTCGATTAGGTCGCTTAATAAACGATTACTCGAAGCATCAATATCAGAACTGTTGGTAGCGAAGTTAATTTCATTGCTACTTAGTAATGTATCGAAGTTTTGTTGACAGGTGAATTCTGGTAAGGGTTCTAGCTTGGGTGCTTGAATCACTTCTTGTTTTACCGGTTCTTGCACAGGTTCTTGAGCTTCTGGTTCAATAACCAGTTCTGCTGGTGCCACTGTAACGGTTAATTGATTATCAACCGTGTTAACTCCATAGACTTTTCTAGCATATTCTTCCGCTTGTTGTTTGATTGCTTCGCTAGCTACTTCACTTGTAAGAATAATATCTCGACCATCGGTGTTTACGTCAACCTCATCAAGGTCTTGCTCAGCAAGTGCAGTACTAGTGCGAATATGGATGTCGTCTTGAATATTGGGGGCGTAATTATAGATACAAAAGTAGCCGAGGATGGCTAGCAAAATTAAACCTAGAATAACGATTAAGATTTTGCTCATTTGAACTTCCCATTATCTTATTTTTAGTATTTTGTGTAATGTACACATCGAAGGGTGCACCTACTATATAACCTTAGGGTGCGATGTGTTCAGAAATTAAACGCAGGCTAGCGCATCCATTATTTATTTGCAATAGTAAAATACTGTGGTTTATAGCTAAATAATAGTTAGTCTAAAAGCTAATTATTTTCTTAATATCACTCATTATCTAAAGTCATTCGCTTTTATCAGCGTACTTTATTTATGTAAAAAGAAAAGACTCTCCAAAACATACTACTGAGAATATGTTTTGGGGAAGCCACTCTTTTTTTATTTTTACTTTAACTAAACGTCGTTTAGATTTAAAGGTTTTACGATGTTCACCGCCTTTACTTAGTAATGGATGATCATGCATAGGATTGCGCCTCGATAATTTAGCCACAACACTTTTGGGTAACTTGGTTTTACTAGTCATCTTTATCTCCTTATTTATAGGTAATGAATTAAAGTTAAGCCGCTTCTTTAATCAACGTGCCCTCTCGAATCGCTTTATGTATGTAATCCATAAAGTGAATGGTATGGTTTTCTGCTGCTAAAGTTTCGTCTTGCATGCTATTTAATGGTATAGGAAAACTGTATAGAATATCGCTATAAGGCACTGTTAAAGCGTAATACGCTATACCATTTTTACATCGTAAAAATTTTGCTTTGCTATTAATTACTATGTCTTTCATATTCATAATTTACCTCAATATAAAAATGCTGAAGCAGGTAAAAATATTGTTTGTTCAGTTAATATTAAGCTGCTTTAGCTTTATCTAATTTATCTGCATGTGCTTTGATATACGGATAAAAGCGATTTACACGGTCTTCGTTAAGAAAAACCGATTGGCCTGAGCCTTTAATAGGCACAGGAAATTTAAATCCACTTTCAGTGCGATACCATAGTTTTCCTGAAAGGAAAAACATAAAGCTCACGCTTTCATTGCTTTGTAAAACTTTGTCTAAGTTCATCGTTTGTCTCCTTATTGTTAAATTGTTAAATTGTTAAAAGTTCTCTAGTTGGATCATCAATAATGGTTGTTAAGCCAATATCAAATTCTTAACCTATTAAATCTGGGCAATAAAAAACCCCGAAGCTCACGCTCCCGGGGTTTTTAGGCTCTATCCGGAAGGTGGGCTGCACCTCCCATTTAAGTTAGAAGGTTTGCTACGTAATAAGTTTCACTTGTTTCATAATCATTTCTATACAGTGCTTCATGCTACTTGCCTTATTGTAGGCGCGTATAAACGCTGCCATCGGGCGGCATGTATATTTAGTTTGTTGTTGCGTAAAAGTTTCCATCGGTCGCGAACTATACTCTTTAAAATTTCTATTGCAATATCATTGTTAAACTTTAATTGATCAATTTATACCGTTTGTCTGTCAGTCGCACGTTGAATTTGATTAGCGATACTTCCTTTCACAAGCTCTGCGTATCCGTATAACAGCATCGACGCTTTCAACACCGACCATATGATCTAACAAACATTCGTTATACCTATGTTCATTGCTCATAACACTTTTACTGGGTCCGCTGCCATAATTTTCCTCACAGGCCTCCGCAATAAAGCGGCTAGCTACATCTAATTTTGCATGATCTAAATGCTCCAGTAGGCAATCTTCGTACTCATAGCGATCTTTTTTTGCAGCCTCAGCGTTTATGGATAAATGGCCTATAAATACTGCGCATATAAGCTGGGCGCTCAACAATCTCATTTAAATTATGAGCGACTGTGAAGCGGTTAGTTCTCTATAGAGAATAGGGTGAATCAGTAGGCTGGTTGCTCTGAGGGGCTGTTTTACAGATCTCTAATCTTGAGTCGAATATATTCTTGCATCACATAATAACCATCACGCGCCTCATCTTTTTCGATGTGCTTACTAACCTGTTGCCATCTGATGCTATCTGGATTAGGTAAGTTTATATTTAAAGTATTTAGGATGTTTTTACTCTCGTCAATGCGGATAGCACTTCGATGTAAGTCATTGGCATCGCGATGTTTAATTACACTTTTGGAAAAACTACTTTCACTCATATAAAAAATTAGTGCATAAGGCTTGTTATGCAAATTATTAAATTCAAATTCATAGATTTTATGAAATGGAGTGCGACTCGTGTATTTATTTACTTTGTCTAGTGTAGACAATGAAATATTGTGTTGTATATGTGAGAACTGCGATTGTTGTTGATAGTGCTGAATATAACTACAACTAGCGCATTGTAGCGCAACAAATGCTATAAGAAGTTTTTGGCGAGAAAAACATTTACTCATGTAAATAATTAAGTAGACATCAATAAAACCCTTTACACGGATAAGGTTTAATCCTAGCTACACCTAAGTAAATTAATCACATTTTAGTGTAGGCGATAATGCAAATAGACCTGTTGGACAGGGAATAAAGAAGGTGGATTTTCAGATAAATGGCTGGAATTAAAAGAGAAAATACTTATAAAAAGTATTATTAATTAGACTGATGTTTTATGGATGCAGTTATTCAAGTGTATCAATTACTTCCTCGATTTGAGCATAACTGTATAAAAAATCTGGTAATGGTTTTTTATCTCCAGAATTTTGGTTTTCGAGTTCTACAAGACTGGAAATTCTATTTTCAGTAGATGGATGGGTGCTTAAAAAGCTAGGGATTTCAGTAAAGCTACTTTCCTCTGATTTTATATATTGAAAAAACTCAGCTGCTCCAGAAGCATGACCATAAAAATTTATTAACAGGTCTGATGCAAAAGCATCTGAGTCTGACTCTTGTTGACGACTAAAAGCAAGATTTGTAATAGAGGCTGTATTGCCTAAAATATTTTGTAAGAAGCTGGAACCATCCGCACCTAATATAGTGAGTAGAAATAATGATACAACCAATCCTCTGCCTGTGCTTCGTAATGGATGTCGCTCATAGTGGTGCGCCATTTCGTGTGCCAGTATCATGCTGAGCCCATTTTCAGATTTAATAGATGAAAATAAACCTTTAGTGACAACGATATGTCCACCAGGTATTGCAAAGGCATTTGCTTCATAGACGTCCGCGATTTCAATTTGGAAGTGATGATCGGAATATTTTTCACCTATGGTGGTGTGTAAATTGTCTACTAGAGCTTGTACAT
>CAYXVH010000307.1:0-2858 GCA_964468615.1 uncultured Thiotrichales bacterium
TGGTGTACTTGAACTTGCACGAATATTTTCTAAGAACCCACCAAAATGCAAAACGCAACTTATAACTTATACCTTAGAAGAGCCGCCGTATTTTCGAAGTGAAAACATGGGAAGTTATATACATGCAAAATCACTGATAGATAATAACGAATCAGTTGCGTTAATGCTTTCAATAGAAATGATTGGCTACTTCTCTGACGAAGAAAATAGTCAAGAATATCCGCTTGAGTCTTTGAGTAAAGTTTATCCGTCCACGGGAAATTTTATTGGTCTAGTTTCCAATTTAAGTAATGTTTTGATTACAAGAAAAATAAAAAAATATATGACAGAAGCAACACCTCTCCCTGTTCAGTCAATTAATGCTCCAGCAGAAATTCCAGGCATAGATTTATCAGACCATCGCAATTACTGGCACTTCGACTTTCCCGCAATAATGATTACAGACACATCGTTCTATAGAAATAAGCGCTATCACACTGAAGATGACACTTGGGATACTTTAGATTATGAAAAAATGGCAATGGTGGTTGATGGAGTTTATGAAGCAGTTATACATCACATGGACTCAATACAATAATAGACTTAAGCTAGAAGCTAATTTTATGTTTGGTTGGATTTTCGGAACATCAGAATGGAATCATTAGCTGCATTAAAAATACCCTCCATACTCATGGTGATATTTTTTATCGGCATCGTGGTGTCCACGTGGATCGCACTCGACCCGATTCGTCAAAAACAAAGAAAATCGAAATACTTCCTTGTGACACTAATCTGTTTTATTGGATTTGTGTTGGTTGCATGGTGGGATATGCGTTGAATATTGCTAAAGACCCAAAACGCACATTTAACTCCCAGTTTTAATAAAAATTTAATAATCTAGTTGGGTTAACTTGTTTATTTAATAGTCCCTGCTGTCTACACTGTCCTTACAAGTAAGCGCACTCCAACTTTTAAAACGTAAACCCTACATTATAAGGACAGCACTATGAAGAAACCGCCTGACTTTAGTCTAGCTACCCGCTGCATTCATGCAGGCGACGCTCTTGACGAACGTGGTGCTATATTTACACCACTATACAGCCACTCAACTTTTGGTTTTCCCGACACGCAAAGTAAGCTTAATGTTGTAGAGGGACGAGTCGAAGGCAGCTTATATACTCGCTATGGTCTTAACCCAACAATCCAGTCCCTAGAGAAAAAACTTGCTGCAATTGAGGGAGGCGAAGCCGCCTGGGTATTTAGCTCTGGAATGGCCGCAGAATCGGCTACTTTTTTAGCCCATTGCAAGTCTGGTGACCATATTATATGCATAGGTAATGTATACGGTGGCACATATGAACTACTCGATACTAATTTATCTGCTCTCGGCATTACCACTACTTTCATATTGGGTAATGAAGTTAATAAGCTTAGTGATTTCATAAAAAGTACTACACGCATCATTTTCTTTGAAACCCCGACAAACCCAAATATGGAGGTGTTTGATATCGCAGCGATAGCCGCGGTTGCGAAAAAACATAATGTACTTACGGTAGTAGACAATACCTTTGCAACACCCATTAACCAGAACCCCCTTGATCTGAATGCAGATCTTGTGGTCCATAGCACCACAAAATATTTAGGCGGGCACAGCGATCTTACAGGTGGCACAGTAATTGGGTCTGCAGAATTGTTAAAACCAATTTGGGATTGGCGCAAAAATCTTGGTCAAATGATGGCACCTGAAGTTGCCTATTTATTAGCACGGAGCTTACGCACTTTAGTGGTACGGGTGAATGCACATAATGCAGCTGCACAACTGCTGGCCGAACGTTTGGTGGATCATACTCGAATTGAAAAAGTAAATTATCCTGGCCTACCTGATTTTATTGGACGCAACACTGCAAAAAATCAAATGCGCGGGTTTGGTGGAATGATTAGTTTTGTGATTGATGGAAATGCGAAAGAAACTGCAGAAGTAGTCGACCGACTAAAACTTTTCACCATTGCCCCAAGCCTTGGAAGCGTAGAAAGTCTTGTAACTCAACCCATCACAACGACACATATCAACTTAACACCCGAAGAGCGAGCAAAACGCGGTATCGTCGATAGCATGGTCCGTATTTCTGTAGGCTTGGAAGACGTTGAAGATCTTTGGGCTGATCTTGAACAATCATTAAGGCGGTAGAAACCCTCTCGCCAATTATTAAACGAATACGGAAATAAAGAGAAATAAAGGGGTCGAGTACCTAGCAACAGAATTAAATTGAAATGAAAATGTTTAAGTTATGGGCTAACTTAAGTTTAGTTACTTTCCTTCTTCTTATGCCCCGCTTCTTCCAAGCGCGCTAAATATCTAAGCCAATTCGCTTCTTTATTTATCCCTAAGTTATACAGATGATCCCAGGAGTAAATGCCTGAACTGTGGTTATCATCAAACACTAATACCACTGCATAGTTACCCACTGGCTCGATAGCCGTGATATTCACATCTTCTTTACCTAGCTGGAGCACTTCTTGCCCGGGACCATGTCCTTGCACTTCTGCTGAAGGTGAATGCGTACGCAGATATTCGCAGCTCATTTCAAAGTGTTGGCCATCATCAAATTCTATTTCCAATATTTTGGATTGTTGATGTAACTGAATATTCGTTGGAGTTGCTATGGCCATATTTATTGTCCTAAGTTTCAGTTTTCTATCTAACCCAAAGGGGCTTTGATAAGTTTTTAGATGAGGCAAAAATATTTCTGAAAAGCGGAGTTTACATTTAGTAAATAAGCATTTTAAGAAATATTTTTAACGAAATATAAGGGTTTATCAAAGCTCCATACTCATAAAATATATCGACTTAGATCTTCATCTTTCACAAGCTCACCGAT
>CAYXVH010000308.1:0-12224 GCA_964468615.1 uncultured Thiotrichales bacterium
AGAGTGTGAAGCATATAAGCTATATTCTTCTGTTTTAGGACCTTCCAATAAATGAAAATTTTTAAAGCCAGGAACTTCATCTAAAAAGGTTTCGCGGTTTCGCCAAATGTCTAAAAAATCTTCTTCATTTCCTGGAATTATTTTGAATCGATTCATGGCAATAAACATTTAATTCTCCGAATGATCTTTTGTTATATGTGCAGAAAGTAATTAGATAGATTGCATCGAGAATAGTTCAAGATGCGATAAGGACTTCGTTATCCCATGTGAAGCTATCGTCTGTAAACGCTTTAAAGCAATAAATGAGTGTTGAGACCATTCCCCATGCTAATCCAAATACAACACCAAAATCGAGTAAACCTTTCCAGGGTTGGGGGATAAGTCTAAAAGTAAAAATGAAAACAATAATCATCACGGTAAGTGCACAGGTTGCAATTACTCGTCTCTTTGGGGCATGAAAATACGCCATGCAGAATAATGGGGCGAAAATTAGCTGAAGCAGAGTGGTGTTGTGTAATAAGTATTTTGCACGAGCCGCAAATCGTGGCGAAAATTTCTTTTGAAAACCCTTATAACCCTCTCCATGCGCCATAAATAAAGTAAAGCCAATAAACACAACCCAATGTATCCAGTTAAGCGGCATGGAGAATGACTCAATGGTGTAAGCAGACAAACGCCAACAGGCAAAGCCAAGCAATATAAGCAGACCAATAATAGCCCAAATCACCGCAATAACCCCGGTGGCAGTTGTATGTTTATTGTCCATAACAGAGCTGCATTATCGCACATTTGCAACATGCTAAAATTAGAGTTTGATCACTGGCGTACTTTTATACAATAAAGTGTTGTGAGTAGTGCTAAGAGTTGAATCAGGTAATATCATGTCCTGAAAGATTTATTTTATTTCTAGGGTCAAAATGTGTAGCCTCAGCCCAGCTAACGAAAGCGCACGAATCGGACGATTCATTTCACGAGGAGCCCTCCTCATGAAAACGAATAACCGTACAGTTCCACGCTAGGCATTAGCATATGTATAACGGAGAGGAAACAAAGCAGCTACTAGTATTACAAAAGCGATTCGCAGATGAGAGAGACATGATTGGATGGTTATGCGCCGTGCATAGAAATAAAGTTCATTACGATAATAATCTTAAGGCAAGCAAAGTAATTCAACAACAGTTAAATCACGCTTCTAGTTTAATAAGTCTTGCTTATATTTGGGCAATACTTGAAGAGCATGGATTTAATGAAAACAATAAATGGATAAATGAAGTAAACCGATTAGAGTTAAAAGCGTGGAAACACGTGCGCCACACAGGGGCTCATGCGCCAAGCAGTCGAGCCGATCGGTATTATGATGAATTCAATGAATTTATGAAGTTATTTGAGCAAGGATTGTCTGGACTTAAACAAAATTATGAGTATTCAGATAATTCTATATCGTTAAAAGATGGTATGACCTATCGCTTCTTTTATTTTGCAAATAATATAATCAAAACGGCAATAGGACACTGCGCTAATAACAATAAACCATCTGATGTCTAACAAGTTACTCAACCAGTACGCCTGCTTTGCAGGCGCCTGTTAGCTCAACCGTTATATTCTTATGATTTACAAATGAGCCACGAGTCACTAGATACTACAAAGTCGGTTAGGGATAGCCATTACCTGTTCTTTATCATTACCACATGTAGTATCGTTTTGCTTCTTCAAAATTATCTTTCTGCTAGCGGCATTGCTGGTAACTTTATATCTGGTCTTCCGTATTTCATTAATTTTAATACTAGTTTTGCTTACGTTTTAGGGTGGGGAATTTTTACTATATTCATCTATACTTTCATCCCTTTAATGACTATATATGCTCTTAAGGAAACACCAAAGCAATATGGCTTCTCATTCAACAAAAATGGAAAGTTAATTTATCTAATAGCACCTGTATTAATTTTACCTATAACTTTTATTTTCTCTAAATCACAAGCTTTCCAGAATACGTATCCATTCCTAAGTAACCCAAACTCTTTTATAGAGCTCATATGTTGGGAGGCAATATACTTAGCTCAATTCGCTGCGCTAGAATTCTTTTTTAGAGGCTTTATGCTTCATGCAATTCTCAGGCTAACAAATGTGTGGGCAGCTATACTTTTAACATCAACTCCTTATATGTTAATCCATCTTGTTAAACCAACCCCTGAAACTATCGCTTCATTTTTTGGGAGTATATTTTTGTGCTGGATTGCTATTAAATTTAAGACTATTGCTATAGGTATTTACTTACACATATTGCTAGCTGCAAGCATGGATCTTTTTGTTCTATTCAATAAAGGCTGGTTTAATGAAATATACATATAACAAGTCATTCAAACTGGACCCTCGTTACACTCGGATCCGTTAGTCCAACCTTCAAACATGCTCCGCTGCTGCAACGCCAGAAGCCCAGGCCCATTGAAAATTAAATCCACCCAGTTGGCCGGTTACATCGATTGCTTCACCGATAAAAAATAAATTATCTTGTTTATTAGCTTGCATGGTTTTTGAAGAGAGTTCATTACAGTTAATGCCACCTAAGGTTACCTCTGCAGTTCGATAGCCTTCAGTGTTATTGGGTTTTAATTTCCAAGCATGAAAATGGTCTGATAATACTTGTAATTGTTGATTAGAAAATTGATTTATCTGTTTGTTGTTATAGTCGTTATCTGTAAACCATAACTGAATAAGCGTTTGTGCAATATTTTTTGTCATAAATTCGGATAGCAGTGTTTTTAATTCAGCTTTGGGTCGTTGCGTTTTTCTGTCTTTAAGAAATTCATATAAATCAATTTTAGGCAGCAAGTTGATGGTGAGTTCATCACCTTGGTTCCAATATGACGAAATCTGTAACATAGCCGGGCCGCTCAGGCCTCGATGGGTGAATAACAAGTTCTCAGTAAAGCTCATGGTATTGCATGTAACGGCCACTTCAATTGAGCTGCCACTAAGTTGAGATAAAATATCTAGGACAGGCTTGTTTAATGTAAAAGGTACAAGTCCTGCGCGTGTAGGAAGTACTTCTAATTCAAATTGTTTCGCAACTTGATACGCAAATCCAGTAGCACCCATTTTTGGAATAGATAATCCACCGGTTGCTATTACTAACGATTGGCAAATAGTAGTGCCTAAATCAGTTTTTACCTTGAAATCATTTTCTAATGGTGTGATCTGTTCAATTGTGCAATGCGTACGTATTTTAACGTTTGCTTGGCTGCATTCTTTTAACAGCATTTCCAAAATGTCTTTAGATTTATTATCACAAAACAGTTGTCCCAATGTTTTTTCGTGATAGGGGATATTGTGCTTGCGTACTAACTCGATGAAATCATAGGGGGTGTAACGCGAGAGCGCAGACTTACAAAAGTTTATATTATTAGAAAGGAAATTATCGGGTTCACAGTGAATATTAGTGAAATTACAACGGCCTCCGCCAGACATCAATATTTTTTTACCTACTTTGTTGGCGTGATCTAATAGCAAAACACTCTTTCCGCGTTGTCCAGCACGAAAAGCACACATCAGTCCGGCTGCCCCTGCGCCGACAATGAGTACGTCAGTATTCTCTGGTAATGGAGTGAAAGTTAAGTCAGACATCAGTTTAGGAAAAATTGAAAATGCTATATTTCAGCAAGATAAAGCGAGCCACGTTGTAGCAATTTCAATAATAAATTTAGGTTTTCATCTGTCTGAGTAATGTCTTGTTTGCTTAATTTAATTTGAGCGCAGAGTGTTTTAATTAATGGGTTCAGATCACTAGATTTATCAAAGCTTTCTCCATCGACAAATAAAATAAAATTATTATCTTTCGATACAAAAGCAAAACGAGAGTTCTCATTTCTGATAATAAAATTTCCTGAATTTAGATGCATTTTTAAGTCATCTAATGTGTATGTTTTTTCTGGTTCTTGTGAGTATTTTGGGGTAGTAATGTAGTGTCCAAACCAATTACTAATCGATTCTTTATCTTCAGTATATTTTTGAAGGATATGTTGTATTTTTTCAATTGTTTGTGCACTAATCTCACCTGTATTTTTTTGCGCGAGCAGATCAGGATCTTCATAGCGCATAGCTTCGCTAAGATTTTCTCCAATAAAATCAGTGTATTCGCGTAAAATTTCACTATGCGAGGGAGCACGAAAGCCAACTGAGCAAGTAATGCAGTCATTCCCTTCGGCAATGCCATTGTGTGCAAAGCCGGGTGGTATATAAAGGATGTCACCGGGCTCCAGTACCCAGGATTCAGTCGCACTAAAGCCACTTAAAATAGAAACGGGCAGGTTTTCAAGTAGAGGAGCATCTTCATTATAGATGCCGCCAATTTCCCATTTTCGTTTGCCACTCGTCTGCACCAGGAAGACATCGTAGTTATCGAAATGTGGACCCACACCACCACCATCACAAGCATAGCTGATCATCAGATCATCGATGCGCCAACGTGGGATAAAGGTAAATAGCTCCAAAAATTTAGCCGCTTCAAGATTCCACTGGTCAACGGTTTGTACCAATAAGGTCCAATTAGAATTTGGCAGGGTTGAAAAATCACTTTCTTTGAATGGGCCGTGTTTAAGTTCCCAGCCTTTTTCGGATTGATGTTGAATGACGATGCGTGATTCAATTTCTCCTTCGCATGCTAATCCCGCAAGAATCTCTGCGCTAACCGGGGAGCTTACATTGGGCAGTGCGTTACGGATTAATAATGGTTTTTTCTGCCAATATTCTGCTAGAAATTGATCGCATGGCATTTCACCTAAAGGCATCGGATTCATCGTTTAGCTCAACTATTAATTTTGTTTTTATCTTTTAGCATCGCGATATGTGGAATATCGTCTTCAAAATAGCGGTCTGATACTTTTATGAATCCAAATTTCTCATAAAATTCTTGCAAATATTCTTGAGCACTTATTTTGATATTGTGTTCAGGCCAGGCTTTATTGGCTTCATTAAGGCAATTTGTCATAAGCAATGAACCAATGCCTTGCTGGCGCGAAGATGAACCAACCGCGAACCTTCCAATACTTGTTTCTGGATAGCTTAATCCTGGTGGTAACAGTCGTGCATAAGCAATCAATTTTTCATCGTCATGTGCGCTAAGGTGTAGAGTTTCATGGTGCCGGTCTTTTCCATCCAGTTCAGGGTAGGGGCATTTCTGCTCTACTACAAAAATATCAACTCTAAGTTTAATAATTTCATATAGCGTATTGTTATCAAGTTGCTGAAAAAAATTACATCGCCATTGAAGATCGTTCATCACGTTAAGTTTATTTGTTCTATGTTTGCTATGAATCTAAATTAAAGTATAAACATAAAAAAACCCACTTAGGCGTACGCTCTAAGCGGGTTTGGCATGCAAAATATTTTATCGCTTACTTTTTAGCTTCAGCACGCTCTTTTGCTTGTTTTATGACAACTTCAGCTACATTTTTAGGGCAAGGCAAGTAGTGCGAAAATTCCATAGAGAACTGTCCGCGTCCTGATGTCATGGTGCGTAAATCACCAATATAACCAAACATTTCTGCTAACGGTACATCCGCTTTAACACGTGTTCCCGTTACACCAGCATCTTGAGTCTTGATCATGCCACGGCGTCGGTTTAAATCACCAATTACATCACCTACGTGATCTTCTGGTGTGAAAACATCTACCTTCATAACAGGCTCTAATAACTGTGGCCCGGCCTTTGGCATAGATTGTCGGTAGGCAGATTTTGCTGCGAGTTCAAATGCTATCGCAGAAGAGTCCACTGCGTGGAAAGCACCATCCAATAAAATAACTTTTACATCTAAACATGGGTAGCCAGCTAATACACCAACATCCATCATCATTTGAAATCCTTTTTGAACAGCTGGCCAGTATTCGCGTGGAACATTACCACCCGTAACTTTAGATTCAAATTCAAAGCCACTTGCAATTTCACCTGGTTCAATAACGTAATCAATTTTACCAAATTGACCCGCACCGCCAGATTGTTTCTTATGTGTATAAGTATCTTCAATTCTTTGGGTAATAGTTTCGCGATAAGCTACTTGTGGTGCACCGGCTACAACTTCAACGCCATGAGTACGTTTTAAAATATCAATTTTAATATCTAAGTGAAGTTCGCCCATTCCTTTAAGAATAGTTTCACCACTGTCTTCGTCAGTATGTACATGGAAAGAAGGATCTTCTGCAATCATCTTGCCTAAGGCAACGCCCATTTTTTCTGATGCGGCTTTGTCTTTAGGAGAGATCGCCATAGAAATAACGGGGTCAGGGAACACCATCGGTTCTAAAGTTGCAGGATTATTTGGATCACAGAGAGTGTGTCCGGTTTGTACGTTCTTCATGCCTAATACAGCAACAATGTCGCCAGCTTGTGCAGATTCTAGTTCTTCACGTGAATCGGCATGCATTTCAACAATTCGACCAATGCGCTCAGTTTTCCCGGTAAAGCTATTCATAACCGTAGTACCTTTAGCTAACTTACCTGAGTAAATTCGTATAAAGGTTAATGCACCATAGCGGTCATCCATAATTTTAAAGGCTAGTGCGCGTAGTGGGCCATCCACATCAACGACAGCTAATTTGCCAGTTTCATTTCCTTCTAAATCTACTTCTGGTTGAGCTGGTACTTCTGTAGGACTAGGTAGGTAATCTACTACTGCATCGAGTACTAGTTGAATACCTTTGTTCTTAAATGCAGAACCACAATAAGTAGGGAAAAAATCTAGCTTGATAGTGCCTTTGCGAATACAAGCTTGAAGGGTTTCATTGCTTGGTTGTTCACCATCCAAATATTTCTCCATTGCATCGTCATCTTGCTCTAACGCAATTTCAACCATTTCTTCACGGTACTGTTCCACTTTATCTTTCATGTCTTTTGGAACATCTTCTTCTTTGTATTTCATAGGATCATCCGAACCGTCCCAAATCCATGCTTTACGGGTCAGTAAATCAACCACGCCAGTAAAATCATCTTCGGTTCCGATAGGTAAGGTCATTACTAAGGGGTTAGCGCCTAATACATTCTTAATCTGATCTACTACGCTGTAAAAATCTGCGCCTAATCGATCTAATTTGTTAACGAAAATAATGCGCGCAACCTTAGAGTCGTTTGCGTAACGCCAGTTAGTTTCAGATTGAGGCTCTACACCACCTGACCCACAGAAAACACCTACACCGCCATCTAGGACTTTCAATGAACGGTATACTTCGATAGTGAAATCTACGTGTCCCGGGGTGTCGATAATATTTAAACGATGATCTTTCCAGAAGGTGCTGGTTGCAGCAGATTGAATGGTAATACCGCGCTCGCGTTCTTGATCCATGAAGTCAGTGGTAGCTTCACCATCATGTACTTCGCCGATTTTATGAATTTTTCCGGTAAGGCTGAGGATGCGTTCTGAGGTTGTAGTTTTGCCTGCATCCACGTGTGCGAAGATGCCAATGTTTCTGTAGTTAGATAGATCGCTCATTACCGTTACCTTTGTGTAATATATTCAATAAGTTCTGGATATTAATTGAAGAGTTAAATAGGGCCGCTAGTCTACTTGATTGTATGAATCAAGGCAGCCTAAAGAGCTTCCATTTATCAATAAAATGCTTCGAATACTGGGAAAGCGCCGGATTCTGGCCTATATAAGGGATTGCTTCAATAGTGCCTAGTGGGTAAGTGGATCAAGCTCTTTATTAATGAATAGATCTAATGAATCACGTCACAAGTAAGTCATGCCTAAAAATATCATTTTCACTATCCTGCCTATGCATAGCTAAGGGTGTTATAGCTACTATTGTGTGACTAATTAAGGGTTTTTGGCGTATCTATCTCTGGTGAGTGATCTGTTAGCCATATTAGTGCTTCATGTGTATTTGGAAAGCCCGTTTGAAATACGGTTTCCTTATAGACTTCAGTAAAAACGTTTGTCAAAGAAATTCGATCAAAAGTCTGTATCATTGAGATCGCACTTGCATTTTTCTCTTGCGTGCAGCATTTTAAATATTCACGTATCACATCGTTTAGTCTCATACCTTTTTCTTCTAAAAGTTTTTTGTCTGCGATAAGAAAATATGCAGCTCCTCCCCAATATAGCCTTAAATAATTATCTACACTTCGTGCATCCTTGCTTATATTAACAATAGAAACATTGTCATAATGTTTAGCTTCTTTGGTTTTCTTAAAATGTTCTTGTAGTTTATCGATTACTTGGGCCCAGCTCATTGTTTTATTGGCGTACATTATTTGATACTGGAGATAACTAGCCAAGCCTTCGCTAAACCACCTGTCATTTTCACCAAGGTATGGAAACATTAAATGTGCTAGTTCATGTGAGGCGGTCCAGTCTTTATTAAATGATTCCAGTGAGTGTCCCATATCCACACGAAAGTGAACTTCACGTCCTGTTGATTTATCGGTATGTGCCCTAGGAATAGGAGTCTGGCACGATTCGGCATAATGAAAATAAACGTTGTAGTTATAGGGTAGTGGTCCAAACAAAGAAATTAAGCCTTTTTCCGAATGTTTGATCCAATTGATCAAACTATTTTGTTGTTGCGTGGTAAATCTATCCTCCCATTTCCAAATTGGACCGAGCATGGTGGTGTCTGCCCAACTAGGGTTAGCCAAAATTTGACTAACTATAAGGACTGAAAATAATAATTTTAATCGATACATTACATATTAGATGACCAAAGTAATCATCAAAATATTGCAATAAATATAAAAAGTGGGGGATTGATTGCTTTGTAAAAAATCATTCTAGTGAACGAGTTTGTATGGCTCGTTCATATGTAGGTTTATAGCTTACTGAATACTAAAAAATTTAAGTGCAGCTTAAAGAGCTCTGACATTAATTTAAGAAGTTATGTTAATACACATGTTGGTTGAAAATCCTTGCATAGAGTTAAGCGGGCTTAACCTGCAACGCGCAGAACTTAAATTCAGGAATTTTGCCGAATGGGTCTAGAGCCTCGTTGGTTAACAAGTTTGCTGCGGCTTCTCGATAACAGAATGGCATAAAGACTTGTCCTTGGCTGATGCCATCATCAGCACGTGCAAAACATTCAATTTCGCCACGTCTGGATGAAAGTTTAATTCTGCCACCCTTTTCTACACCAAGTTTTTCCAGGTCGATAGGGCTTATGCTAGCCACAGGTACAGGTTCAATAGCATCTAGCATAGATGCTCGGCGTGTCATTGCTCCGGTGTGCCAATGTTCTAACTGACGTCCGGTTACCAGTACGAATGGATATTCCTCATCTGGTAATTCATCAGCATTGGTGAATTTGGCCGGCACAAACTTACCTCTACCATTTTCCGTAGGGAAGTCATCTGTGAAAATCACACTTTGACCTGGATCGTTCTCTTCTTCACATGGATAGGTAATCGAATGCTGTTCTTCTAGTCGGTCCCAAGTCATGCCTTTGATGCTATCCATACCTTGGCGCATTTCATCAAAAACATCAGAAGGATAATGGTACTTCCAAGTGAGTCCCATACGGTTGGCAATTTCTTGGATAATCCATAGATCTTGTTTGGCTTCACCAGGTGGCATCAAAGCTTGCCGACCAAGTTGTACACGTCGGTCTGTATTGGTGAAGGTGCCGGTTTTTTCTGGGAAGGCTGAAGCCGGTAAAATGACGTCTGCAAACCAAGCGGTTTCAGTCATGAATATTTCTTGCACCACACAATGCTTTAGCGAGGCTAGTGCTTTACGCGCGTGATTTAGATTCGGATCCGACATGGCTGGGTTTTCGCCCATTACATACATACCGTGTAAATTTCCATCTGAAATGGCATGCATGATTTCTACAACGGTTAATCCAGGATTACTATCTAGTTCAGCGTCCCAAAGCTTTTCGAAACGCGAATGGGCTTCAGGATTATCAACACGCTGATAATCAGGGAATACCATTGGAATTAATCCCACATCGGAAGCGCCTTGTACATTGTTTTGTCCACGTAGTGGATGCAAACCTGTTCCTGGCTTACCTATTTGACCCGTCATCATAGAAAGGGCAATCAAACAACGTGCATTATCAGTTCCATGTATATGCTGAGATACGCCCATACCCCAGAAAATGATGGCTGCATTTGAACTTGCATACACTTTTGCAATTTCATGAAGTGTTTCGGCCGAGATGCCACAAATTTTTTCAACGCTCTCAGGAGTGTACTTAAGAATGTGTTTAGCAAAGTCTGCAAAATTTTCAGTGCGATTCTTAATGAAATCTTTATCAAGCAAGTTTTGTTTGATAATGGAATTCATGATGCCGTTTAACATTGCAACATCAGTATCAGGTTTAAACTGTAAGAAGTGATCTGCATGACGTGCTAAGTCAGTACGTCTTGGGTCCATAACTATTAATTTAGAACCATTACGTTTAGCATTCTTAATGAAGGTTGCAGCAACCGGATGATTCTCTGTTGCATTGGAACCAATAATTACAATGACATCGGCTTTAGCTACATCTTCTACTGGATTAGAAACGGCTCCTGATCCTATACCTTCTAGTAAGGCAACCACAGATGATGCGTGACATAAACGAGTGCAGTGATCGACGTTATTGGTTTTAAATCCGGTGCGGATTAGTTTTTGGAATAAATAAGCTTCTTCGTTAGAGCCTTTTGCTGAACCAAAACCGGCTAATGCATTGGGTCCATTTTCATCACGAATATCTACTAAGCCTTTTGCTGCAAAATCTAATGCTTCTTCCCAGCTTGCTTCACGGAAATACTTATCAATGTCCTTGTATGATAATGATTCGATATCAGTGATCTTCTCTACACCTGGTTTTCGTATTAATGGTTTAGTAAGACGGCCATCGTGATGAACGTAGTCAAATCCATAACGACCTTTAACGCATAAACGGCTCTTGTTTGCAGGGCCGTCGCGACCTTCTACATAGATAATTTTTTCGTCTTTAATGTTGTAAGTAAGTAAGCAGCCCACTCCGCAATAAGGACAAGTTGATTCAACCTTGCGATCTGGTTTTAGCAAGCCAAGTTTATTGGATGGCATTAATGCACCCGTAGGGCAAGCTTGCACACATTCACCACAACCTACACAGGTGCTATCACCCATTGGATCTTGGATATCAAATACAATTTCAGAATGAGAACCACGATTGGCGTAACCAATTACATCGTTGTTTTGCTCTTCTCGACAGGCGCGAACGCAGCGAGTGCATTGGATGCATGCATCTAAATTGACAGCAATAGCGGGATGAGATAAATCTTGTTCTGGATTATGTCTTGATTCAAAACGTGGTAAACCCACTTCTAGTTTCTGTGACCATTGGTCAAGCTCGCTGTTTAGTGTGTATTGGCTTTCAGCCATATCAGACTGCAATAATTCCAGCACCATTTTTTGTGAATGTGTTGAGCGGTCATTGTCAGTATGCACCACCATGCCTTCAGTAGGTGTGCGTACACAAGAAGGTTGTAATACGCGTTCACCTTCAATTTCAACTACGCATGCACGACAGTTACCATCAGCACGCATGCCTGGTGTGTAACATAAATGAGGAATGTCTACGCCATGACGTCTCGCAGCTTCTAGGATAGATTCATCTTCATAGGCCTTTATAGTTTCACCGTTAAGTGAAAAGGCTATGGTTTTAAAGTCTTGTAAATGTTCTGGATTAGCGGCCATTTTATTGCTCCAACATTTTTTTGCCTAGTTTACTAGTTTATTTATTTTGTTCTAATTCGTTAGGGAAATAGTTTATTACAGATGTCATCGGGTTCGATGCAGCCTGACCTAAACCACAAATCGATGCATCATTCATGGTTTGTGAAAGTTCTTGCATTAATGGCTGATCCCATTTTGGTTTCTCCATTAACATTGCAGCTTTTGATGTACCGACACGACAAGGTGTGCACTTTCCACAAGATTCATGTGCAAAGAAACTCATTGCATTGCGTGCAAGTTCTCGTGCTTTGTCTTTGTCTGAAAAAACAATGATTGCGGCTGAGCCAATGAAACATCCGTGTTCATTTAGCGTGTCAAAATCTAGTGGGATATCACCCATAGAGGCAGGTAAAATTCCGCCCGAAGCGCCGCCTGGGAAATAACCATAAAACTCATGGCCATCCAACATTCCACCGCAATGCTCTTCAATAAGTTCTTTTATGGTAATGCCGGCATCGGTGATATGTACGCCTGGTTTTTTTACCCGACCACTTACAGAAAATGAACGCATTCCATTTCTACCGTTACGTC
>CAYXVH010000309.1:0-10576 GCA_964468615.1 uncultured Thiotrichales bacterium
TTAGTAATAAAAAAGCCCCATCTCATTAATTTCTAGTTTATAGACGGGGCTTCTTACGGATTAATTCCGTGCGGATTAATTCTGTGTCATTAATCGGGGAAGTTAACTACGCTCCCCCTACGCACTGTGCTAATCCGTTAAGCACGACGTAATTCTAGCCAAATACTTGAGTTGATTTTTATGATTTAAATCAATAAATATTGATTAATTTATGGCGCAATTTTGGCGTAATTGACTGCAATTCAGCACAACAAATCATTAAAGCTAACGATTAACTACAAACCATAAGCGTTTGTTAATGCTTTATAAGTTGTTGAATATAAAGGGCAGGGCATCGGACTTAAAATCCCTCGGTAGAAATACTGTGCCGGTTCGACTCCGGCCCCGGGCACCATTTATTCTTCATCAGCACACTCGCATTCTTTTATGTCACTTGTTCTGATGAAGCCAATGCACAAACCTACGAAGGTAAAGTCGTCAAAGTTGCGGATGGTGATTCAATAACAATCCTTCACCAAGGTAAAGAGCTTCGTATTCGCCTTGCAGAAATTGATGCACCTGAGCGCGGACAACCCTTCTGGAGAAAGTCTAAAGAAGCTCTTGCCAATTATGTTGCAGGAAAAGAAGTACAAATTATTGAAGTCGATATAGACCGCTATAAACGTGTTGTCGGTCAAGTCTATTTGAATGACTTCTGGATCAACGCTGAGTTAGTACGCGGTGGCTATGCGTATGTCTATCCTGAATATGCAACCAGCAAACACCTGTATGAGTATGAGCACAAAGCAAGAGAAAGTCAGATGGGAATATGGGCGTTACCTGAGAATGAAAGAGTGAAGCCGTGGGAGTGGGGAGGAAGAAGAAAAGAGAAAATTAAATTAGAATGTCTGCTTACGACCCAAAGCGGACATACTGTATGTCGATTCTCAGCGACCCATTGTTTAATCTCATCAAATACTGTGCTCCCAAAATAAATATACACCTAAGCCAATGATAATGACCCATAAAATGGCACTCATCCACATGGGCGCATTTGTTGCTAGTCCTGCTTCCTCCTCAGACTTCGCCTCAAGCTCATCTTCAAGATGTTGATTCGCTTTATTGCATTCTTCTGAGTCATGGCCTTTAAAATTCTTGGGGTGCTCGGCATCAGCGTTTAGATCGTCCCATTTATCCATGAATAACTCCTACGTAAATAAATGTTCATTGTCATTGCGCCGTTTCAAATTGCGGTAGTAGTGAAATTTCTCATCATTAATCAATTGCTTTTTTTAAAGTCTATAACTCTGAAAATAGAGAATTATTGTGTTAGGTCAATAAATCATTAGCTTCAAGCTATATTCTTTAGTAATTCTAGGAAACGGTTAGAGATTAGCTAGAACGATTCAAGGGTAATAAGAATGAAAAAACTCCTACCACTCATTTTAATTTTATTTGCAGCTTTTTTATTACTTGAGGACGATTTGAATGACGGAGGTTAGCAATAAGAAAAAAGGATGCTTATTTTGCGGAATTCAGCAAAAGGACATCATTGAAGAAAACGAATTAGCGATTGCAATAAAAGATAATTATCCAGTATCTAAATTGCATGCGTTAATTATCCCAAAACGTCATGTTGAGGATTATTTTGATCTTTCCAAAGATGAATTACGTGCCTGTAATATTTTACTGAAATATATTAGAGACGATATTTTAAAAGATGATCCAAGTGTTGAAGGCTTTAATGTCGGTGTAAATTCAGGTGCAATAGCGGGTCAAATGGTATTGCATTGCCATATTCATCTTATTCCAAGAAGACCCGGTGATGTTGATGATCCGAGAGGCGGTGTAAGAGGTGTTATACCTTCTAGAAAAAAATACTAGCTTCATGAATGACCGCTTACGACCCAAAGCGGACAAGTAAATGAAGCAATATCTATATTCTTGACATGATCGCACATACAACATTACCCGTGAGCGACTATAAGAAGTCAAAGACGTTCTACGTACAGGCTCTTGCCCCACTCGGCTATACGAACAACATGGAGGACGGTGAGGCGGCTGGTTTCAATGATGGCAAGAATACCGATTTCTGGATTGTGCGGGAGGATACCATCGTACCAATTCATGTTGCTTTCGAGGCAAACAGCCCACAAGAGGTTGAGACTTTCTACAAGACGGCGTTGGCCGCAGGCGCGATTGATAATGGTGGTCCAGGTTATCGTGATTACTGGCCGGGCTACTATGCCGCGTTTGTTTATGATCGTGACGGCCACAATATCGAGGCCGTCTGGTACGACTACGGAAAAGTTGACTGAGCTTTTTTCAGGCTGATGATTTATCTTTTGCTTGAAACCGAGGCAATTGTAAATGACTGCTAACGACCCAAAGCGGAGGTTCTTTGCAATTCGAATGGGGTTGATCGCAGACTCATTGTGTCAACCTTATCCGATGACATCATAAGTGGAAAATCTAGATCATATTTGGCAAGCCTACATTGATACGAAAATTGTTCAAAAAAGTAATGATGTTGCTTGGACAGGGCAAGATGCTATACCTCTGCCATGGGCACCGCCAATTCATGTCATTACTGCATGCAATCCATTTGAGCAAGTACTAACGGATGATGAAAACCAGAAGCGTAATAGTGCGCTAGAAGAAATTTTAAATGCACGAAATCTTAAATATGAGGCAGTAATCGGTAAATCAACAAAAGGCTCGTGGCAAGAAATTAGTTTTGCAATTCATGGGTTGAGTAGAGTGCAAGCATGTGAACTAGCTTCTCAGTTTGAACAACGAGCTATATTTGAAATAGATAATGAAGAGTTGCATGTAATTAGTGCTAAAGATATGGTTTTACAGAGAACTAAAAAGCGCATTGAGTAAATGTATCAGTCATGTGATTGGCCGAAAGCGGACATTCAATTTAACAATTAATATTTAATTAAACTTGAAAACTGATTACTTAAAAAACGGATTTCGCTGGTTGCATATCGTTTGGGCAATTGCTGGAATAAGTGTATGTTATCTGATTACAACATTAAAAGGCGGACACCCTCCAGGACTTGTGTTTATTCCTATTGCTGCCGCGATATGGGTGACTGGTCATGTACTGCTTTGGCTAAGCTATAAGTTAGCGATTCGAAGCAAATATTTTGCAAATAACAAAAAAGTTACAGGAGGAAAGTGGCCGCTGCTTTTAGTATTCTTTACAGTATTCTTAGGAATTGTATTTATTATTGCGATATTTTTCTTGGCAAGTTTTTTTATATAAATGTAATTGATTCACATAATCAAATGACCTCTATTGGCCGAAAGCGGACATAACTTAATGCACTAAGGGGAAATTCTGATTGGAAATCTCAAAACAACAATGTTTAATGTCCGCTAACGACCCAAAGCGGATATGAAACTGATATGCTTAAATTGCTTAATCAAACGTGATGTAGACCATTCGCTCAGACATTGTATGGTAATTTTACTATGCTAAAAGAATATGATATTCGGCAGGCAAGAATTAGAGACGCCACTCGAATTGGTCATCTATCGCGTACTATTATTGAATACGAACTAGGGTGGTCGTGGACACCACAACGTATTGTAAAAAAAATCAAAGATACAAATACTAATGTGGTAGTTGCGGTAGAAGGAAATTATGTAGTTGGGTTTGCGGTGATGAGTTATTTAGAGAATGAAGCTCATTTAGACTTATTCGGTGTAGATCCAAATTATCAACGTAAAAGAGTTGGTACGAAGCTCATAGAATGGTTAGAAAAGACAGCGTTAGTGAGTGGAATAGGAATAATTTATCTTGAAACTCGACTTAAAAATAAAGCAGGTCGAAAGTTTTATCAAAAACTAGGGTACAAAAATATTCAGCGCATACATCAGTACTATGATGGAAGAGAGTCGGCTATTAGATTAGCAAAGGATTTGTGGCTAAATGAAAGTTGTAAAAGCAAATAACTAATCAATCAAATAGGATGTAGTTCATTAGTTCAGATATTGAATGACCGCTTTCGACCCAAAGCAGACATTCGTAATCAACAAATCAATTTTCATTCTCCTCCTTGTTTCGTAGGAGGAGAATGTTCAACATCAATTTTTGCATTTAATGTGTGTAATGCAGCCAAGACTTCATCCAACATATCTGGACTCCCTCCACCCATATTCTCTTCCTCAGCTACCTCAAGTTCGCGAGCGTCATATTCCCAACGACGAAGAATCTGTATTTTCTGATCTCGTGTGAGTGATTGTTCTATACATACATTAGCTGGACTGGAAAATTCGCTAGTTGGATCCAATAGTGCCTTTTCAATATTCATTATTGCACCTCATTTATTTATTTATCTTACACACTATGATTGTAGAAATAAGTTATTTAACCAGGCTTATAAATATGCCAGCTTTAAGTCGTAAAAAGCCATTGCGCAAATTAAAAAGAAGATTTTACAGCGCAAAATTTGAATGTCCGCTATTGGCCGAAAGCAGACGTGCTGAATAAAGTAGCGACATAATTAAAGTGGCACAAACAAAAAAGCCCCATCTCATTAATTTCTGATTTATAGGCGGGGCTTCTTACGGATTAATACTTTGGGATTACCCAACTACTTATGTCCTGTGCTAATCCGCTAAGCACGACGTAATTCTAGCCAAATACTTGAGTTGATATTTATGATTTAAATCAATAAATATTGATTAATTTATGGCGCAATTTTGGCGTAAATGACTGCAACTAAACACAACAAATCATTAAAGTAGACAATTAACTACAATCCATAAGCATTTGATAATGCTTTATAAGTAGTTGATTACAAAGGGTAGGGCATCGGACTTAAAGTCCCTCGGTAGAAATACTGTGCCGGTTCGACTCTGGCCCCGGGCACCATTTAATACAAATACTTATGCAACTTATTTCATGTGGGTTGTATGTACGCTAATCCAAGAAATACTGCTTGTAGACTATATGTAGGCGGTTAATCTCATTAATATATTTAAATTATTCTATGCCTTCATTATGTCTGCTAACGACCCAAAGCGGACATTCACAAATCATGAAAAATCGCCTTATTCAGGTGAATTAAAATCAGTTAATTGAAATTTATTAAACAACAAGCTGGTCTATAAGTAATGGATACTGGGAAGAATTCTTTGTTTTTTAGCACTTTTGCTTTTTTGGTTTCGTCGGGTACTTTAGTGTGTTGTGCTTTGCCAATTATGTTGGTGAGTGTGGGTATGGGTTCTGTAGTCGTAGCTCTAAGTTTAGAATGGCCGTTACTCAGTAGTCTTGCAAACTACAAAATTTGGATTTTCTTGCTTTCAGGTGGTTTACTTTTACTATCCGCTTGGCAATTGTATTCAACACGTAGTCTTTGTCCGGCTGACCCTAAACTAGCAGCAAGTTGTAAACGAATTAAAAAGTGGAGCACACGACTTTTTATAGGTGCTGCAAGTGTTTGGGCTATCGGCTTTATCACTGCATATATAGCTTTACCCATTCGCATGTGGCTTGATAGTTAACTATGCTGAAAATTATGAATAAATTCTTTGTTTGTGCCGTTTTATTATTCGGTTCACTTTCTTCAATGGCCACACATGAGCAAGTAGTAGAAATCGATCTCCGTGGGCTCACATGTAGTTTTTGTGTGTATGGTTTAAAAAAGAATTTAGAAAAACATGTTGATGTCGAAAATGCAGATATTAGTTTAAAACAAAATAAATCTCGTATTCATTTAAAGCCAGGGGCTACCGTTACAGAAGAAGAATTAAAAGAGATTATTAAAGATGCTGGTTTCGGTTCAGGAGAATCTCAACATTACGGTAGAACAGAGCATCCGTGCGATTCTTCACCCTGTTAGTTTTTTGTAGTCTTTATTTATTTAGTATCAATAGTTACGCCATGGGCCTGCGCTCTTTTGTAGCGTTGCCTATCAATAAAGGTGGTGTAGTAACAAGATTGGTATTGGATGAAATTCCCGAAACCAGCAACGACAAACTCACATCAAATCTTGCCTACGGATTTGATAACAAACAAACTTTCTTTCTTGCTATGCTTTATCGAATATCTTCTGGTGAAGGAGACCGTTTAGGTGACATTAGTTTGTTATATCGCAATATACTTTGGCAAAACATTGATTCAACTAATCCAACACGCTTCGGTTTACTTCTAGGCGGCGTTGCTCCCACGGATAGTGACCGCGATCCCAGAGCATCCGCCGGATTTGTCGTTACACATATTAATGATAAGCATGAAATCGATGTTGATGCGCTTTGGCAATATGGTATTGATGATGCACCCAATACGTTACGTTATGACTTATCGTGGCAATATCGGATTTATCCTCAGGAATATCCGGAATGGGGGTTATCTTCATTGGTAAACACCGTTTTTGAATTTGCAGGACGCGGTGTTGAAGGAAATACGGTGGTGCAACAAGTTACTGGTGGTCTTCAATGGGTGGTAACGCCACGTTGGGTGTTAGAGGGCGGCGTTACACAAGATTTAAATGGGCCCGATGATACGAACTATATCGTTAGTGCGCGGTTTCATTTTTAATAAATTGATAGAATATTTATGTCCGATATTGGCCGAAAGCAGACATTCGCACATGCCTAATTTGATTTATAAATATGAGTAGAAAACATTTGTCGGGTATAATGCTTTTAGCTGTATCACTAGGTTGGTTACTCTATGTATTTGGTTACATACTTTCCCCTATGGTAGAACAATTAGTTGTACCTGCTGAGGAACTTGATGAATTACATCGAGTTTCAAAAATTATGCTATGGGGGTCTGCTGTATGTTTAATAGCCGCAATAGTTGCAGCAGGTGGTGCAATTGAAAAAAACTATACGGTAGGGGCTGCAACAATCTCTATTGGTTTGCTAATAGTCGCCGTGCTGTCTTCTGTATTATCAGCATCATTGTATTTTTTCAAGCCATTGTAATACGAAATGTCTGCTAACGACCCAAAGCGGACATTAGCTCATACATAATTGCACTAAGTTTCTTTGACTATCTCACCAACAACGACGTAACACAGTAAATCACTACTTCATCACCATAGATCAAAATCTAGCACTTCCAAGTGCAATCATCCTTATCAATATCTTTTAATCAAGCCTCTATTCTTTACTCGTTGATTCTTATGGATAGTTACTGCCATCTGAATATCATAGATATTGGGTGGATACGTCTTAAATAATTGTTTTTGCGAATCACAACAAATTGGCATCGTTAGCGTGTTTTTATTCCCTATTGTCAGAGAATACTCACAGTCTATCTTAGAGCTAAACTATTAATAATACTTGGTATTAATAATACCACTATTGGATAAATTCAGATTGTTTTTATAGTCATGGACAATCACAAATGAGGGAAGCATTCGTTAGCTTTTATAGCAAACACATTAAATTAATCGAATAAAGAAATGCGTACTCATAAATCTGTTGGCTGTTATTAAAATCTTCCGCATCGTATATCAATATGTCTGAAAGTAACCCTACTACAATTATTTTTGATAATGATAGTCGGTTAAAACTGTTTGTTGAACATGCCCCAGTTGCAATAGCCATGTTTAATCAAGATATGCGCTACCTAGCTGTTAGTAAACGATGGCTTTCCCAATACAATATTGAACACACCAATATTATTGGAGAACTTCATTATGAGCACTTCCCCCGCGATCAAAAAAAATATAGTCAGGCGATTACAAATTGTTTGATTGGGGAAAATGAGACATGTAAACAAGATTCTTATATTGATGAAGAGGGTAAGGTCGAATGGACATCTTGGGAGATGCAGCCTTGGTTCAACGCAGATGGGGCAATTGGAGGCATCATAATTTTCAGGAATGTAATTACAGAACATGTTAATGCTATTAGCAAATTAAGACATACAGAACAGCAGATGCGTATGTTGGCAGAAAAAGTTCCAGCGTTATTTTCATATGTTGATAAATCGCTAAAAGTTCACTTTCAAAACAATCTCTTCAAATCTTTGTTTAATTCAAATACAGATTTATCAGGCACTTCTAATCTAGCTGATCATTTTGATAAACAAAGCTGGGAGAAATTACTTCCCAAAATCGAAAAAGTATTAGCAGGAGAAACAATAGATTTTATTGAGAATATTCCTAACGAAAATGGAGAAGACCTATGGTTATCGATAATATTTACACCAGACATTAATAAGCAAAAAACTATTCAGGGATTTCTTATATTAATGTCAGATATTACTGAGCAAAAAAAATATGAAGCTGCATTAATGCTTAGTGAACAAAGATATAATTTAGCTGTAAAAGCCTCTAACGATGGAATTTGGGATCATAATTTGATCACTGGTGAAATTTATTATTCTACTCGATTTAAGCAGCTATTGGGATTTAGTGAAAATGAAAACAATGAAGAAATCAAGTTGTCTTTTTTTAATAAGCAATTACACCCTGATGATGTTAATAAAGTAAAGGCGGCGTTTAAGAAGGTTTACTGGTTAAATAAACCCATGGATATTGAATATCGTAGCAAAAATAACAAAGATATATATCGTTGGTTTCATGCCAAAGGGCTTGCTGTAACAAACAGTAAAGGAGATACGATTCGAGTCGTCGGCTCGTTAACAGATATAACAAATAATCATAATATTCATAAAGCGTTACAGTACCAAGCAAATCACGATCCTCTTACGAAATTATTAAATCGTCGCGCATTTGATCGGAAACTTGACGCCGCTTTACGATTATCAAAGCAAGATAACGTAACACATATCCTTTGTGTCATTGATCTAGATAGATTTAAATTTATCAACGATGCTTTTGGGCATACAACAGGTGATAAATTGTTGTTTAATATTGCCAAATTAATGAAATCAGTAATTAGAAAAAGTGATTTAGTAGCGCGTATAGGCGGAGATGAATTTGGGTTAATTGTTTATGATTGCACAATAGAAGACGCTAACTCAATATTAGAAAAAATATCCTTCTCCATAAATTCATACCGACATAATATTGATGGGCGACAATATAAAATTGGTGCGAGCATTGGCGCTACAACGATAGATTCCAAAACACGCAATAAAACAGCTGCTAAAATTTCTGCCGATAATGCTTGCTATATTGCAAAGCGAAATGGTCGCAATCAAATATATATTGAAAAGAATAATAAACAAGAAGTTTCACTAAGAGCGGAACAAATTAATTATATAGCAAAAATAAAAAACGCGCTTATTGATGACAATTTTGTACTATTTTATCAAAATATTATTTCAAGCACCTCTTTAGGCAATACTCAATTTCTTGAAATATTATTACGTATTAAAGATGGGGAAAATAAATTTATACTTCCTGGTGCGTTTATGCCTGCCGCGGAACGGTATGGATTGCTTATAAAAATAGATATATGGGTTATCAAATCCGTATTCGCATGGGTAATAGAAAATTCTAATTTTCAAGGTAAACTTTTTATCAATATCTCTCCCATATCAATTGATAACAAAGAATTTTTAGATTTAATTGTTAAATTAACAGCCGAATTGAAAATTCCTACTGATAAAATATGTTTTGAAATAACAGAAGCCTCTGAGATGGCTCAACTAGAAGCAGCTGAGGATTTCGTTATTCGCCTAAAATCTATTGGATATTCATTTGCACTTGATGATTTTGGTAATGGGTTTTGCTCATACAAATGGTTAAGACATCTACCAGTTGAATATATCAAGATTGATGGACAATACATAAAAAATATCCTAACAGATCCTGCGAATTTTATTATTGTAGAATCAATTGTTCAGATGGCAAATAAACTAGGTAAAAAAACAATCGCTGAATTTATAGAAAGTGAAGAAATATTGAATAAAATCAAATCCATGAATGTAGATTTAGCTCAAGGCTTTTACATACACAAACCTCAACCATTAAGTGATTATAATATTGTGAGCACAAACTTGCCCAACCAAGATGGTTTTAAAGAAGCTGTATAGGGATTTTTATTGGTATTATTTTTTCCGCAAGTAAACTTAAATAGCTCAACCATTAAATGACCGCTATTGGCCGAAAGCAGACACTCAGCAATAGGGAAGGGTAGTTAATAATTCTATATATTCTGTAATTCGAGTGAGTGCCACTCAACGGCTGTGCGTGAAAACCGACATATGGATATTCCACAACCTGAAAAAACTTTTGTTGCGGTCTATCGTTGCAACTACAAAATTTGGCGAGACGACCTAGATCAAGATTGTTACTTACTTTTGTCCAGACTAAAGGACGGAGAAACTTTGGGGGCAGCATTAGAAGCGTGTGCTTTACTACCCTATGTAGATCTAGATAAACTCACGGTCAATCTGGGCGAGTGGTTTAAAGAATGGACGGCCGAAGAATTCTTCTATGGCATAAATGCCTGATGTTTTATTAAAATTGTATTGTCAAATTTGTATAAAATTTAAATTTTTCCACTCAATAAAATCAGATGACAATTTACTCAAATATCGAATGTTCGCTAACGACCCAAAGCGGACATTCGCATATAAAGAATTATGAAACGGACTGTTAGTAACCTCTTTTGATATTTAAAAAATGCCCTCTGACCTGGATATTCGCAATGC
>CAYXVH010000310.1:0-10614 GCA_964468615.1 uncultured Thiotrichales bacterium
AAGGTTCTAAATTTTTATCTGCAACTTGTTCGTTGCGAGAAAATCATTGATGAGTTAGTAATACAAATTTACAAAATTTGATTACATTTATACTTATACTAATTTCTAGATATAAATTATAACTTGTTGAAATATATAAAGATTATTTATGGAGCGGGAAACGAGATTCGAACTCGCGACCCCAACCTTGGCAAGGTTGTGCTCTACCACTGAGCTATTCCCGCTGAATGTGCCCTATTCTATTGGACCTTTAGATTGAGTCAATAATCCTTAATTACTAAAAATCAGCTTATTAACCAAAAGCTTTAATGGCTCTTCTGAAATATATCAACATCGACCAAAGCGTTAGAGCCGCAGCAAGATATAACAGCCATACGCCAATATCAAATATTGGTATACCAAAAATATCATAGCGATAAAGTAATAATAATAAGGCCATCATTTGTGCAGTAGTCTTGATTTTGCCCAACATTGATACTGAGACCGATCCTGGGTAGCCTAGCTCAGACATCCATTCTCGTAGTCCTGAAACGGCTATTTCCCTACCAATGATGATAAGTGCTGGAATGAGAATCGATAATTTTCCAAATTCATCTGCAATCATCACTAATACGGTTACAACAATTAATTTGTCCGCGATGGGATCTAAAAAGGCCCCTAGTTTTGAAGTTTGATTGAGTTTTCGAGCCAAATAGCCATCTAACCAATCCGTCAATGCAGCAATTGCAAACAGTAATGCAGCGAGTCGCATCCCTATTACATTCGGTGGAAAATAATATACAAACACGAGTAGAGGAATAATTAATATTCTCATAAATGTCAGGAGGTTAGGTATACTATATGTCACTTTAATTTAACTTCCTGTTGCATGCATTTCTTGATAAATAGCTTTAGCTAGATTCTTGCTAATCCCTGGTACTTTAGCAAGCTCTTCCTCTCCTGCTTTTGACACGCCTCGAATTCCACCAAAATACTTAAGGAGGTTTTGTCGTCGTTTCGGACCTAAACCTTCAATATTCTCTAATGGCGAATGCATGCGTTTCTTACTTCGACGCTTTCGATGGCTGGTAATCGCAAATCGGTGCGCTTCGTCACGAATTTGTTGAATAAGATGAAGCGCTAAAGAGTGTGGATCTAAATGTATTTCAGGACTTCCATCTGCAGGGACCAACGTTTCTTCTCCTGCGCGCCGTTCAACGCCTTTTGCAACGCCTATAATTTTCACTCCATCTACTTGTAACTCTTCTAAGGCCTCCTTAGCTTTGCTGACTTGACCCTTACCACCATCTATAAAGAGTATGTCAGGAAGTTTACCCTCACCTTTTTTCAACCTTGTATAACGTCTCGTTAAGGCTTGATGCATTGCTGCATAATCATCTCCTGGCTCGATTCCTTCAACATTAAATCTGCGGTAGTCGGACTTCACAGCACCTTCTTGTTCAAATACTACACATGAAGCTACTGTTGCTTCTCCCTGAGTGTGACTTACATCAAAACATTCCATGCGTGTAGGCATATATTCCAGATGCAATTCTTCCTGCAAAGCTTCAAAGCGCTGTGCTAAACCTGCTTTAGTCGCAAGCTTACTCTTCAATGCAGTAGTCACATTCTTTTTAGCAATTTCTAACCAGCGCGCACGTTTGCTACGTGGCGCATGAATAATGTCTACCTTTTTACCTAGCTTCTGAGCTAGCATCAACTTAATCACTTCTGCATCATCTGGTTGATGGCTGGTAATAATTTCCTCTGGAATAATATGCGTTAAATAATATTGACCTAAAAATGCCGCAAGAATCTTTTCAGGCATTTCTGCTTCAGGCAATTTAGGGAAGTAACTTTTATTACCAAGATTCATGCCTGTGCGAATATTAAAGACTTGCACACAAGCCACATCACCCTCATTCAGCACCGCAACAATATCCACATTACCATCTTCTGTACTAACATATTGTTGTTCGGACACTTCGCGCAACATGCCTATTCTATCCCTATAAACAGCCGCTTTTTCATAATCCAAGTCAGCAGAAGCGGCATCCATTTTTTTTACAAAACGTTCTATTAGTTGATCGCTATTACCATCTAGAAATTCAATTGCAGCATCTATGTCGTGTTTGTAACTAGATTCATCGATATATCCCACGCACGGGGCACTGCAACGCTCGATCTGATGCTGCAAACATGGACGGCTGCGATGGCTAAAAAAGTAATCATCACATTGACGTACTTTAAATACTTTCTGTAACAGATTTAGCGCATAACGTGCCGCACTCACACTTGCATAGGGTCCAAAATATCGGCCCGTTTTCTTACGTCTTCCACGGTAAAATGTAATTTGCGGATATTTATGCTTCGATGAAATATAAATATAAGGATAGCTTTTGTCATCACGCAACAAGATGTTGTAGCGTGGCCGATGTTCTTTTATAAGATTATTTTCAAGCAGCAGCGCCTCTGCTTCTGTATTCGTTACAACAATTTCCATGTCACAAGTTTGTGTAAGCATTTTAGCGATACGCGCGCTTGCTTGAATCTTTGAAAAATAAGTGCTGACGCGTTTCTTAAGGTTCTTTGCTTTGCCTACATAAAGAAACTTTTCATTTTCATCCAGCATGCGATACACACCTGGATCTTGAGGAAGGGATTTGACGAACTGTTTTGGATCAAACTTCAAGTTTTTATTCAGCTCGACCATACTTGTATACTTCTAAATATATTCAGGCTAACTCTTATTTAAAGTAGCACTAACTTTCTTAAAAACTTGTTCAAATTGCTTTTGTGTGAGGCGTTTGGTCTGTGTGTTATAGCGACTACAGTGATACGAATCGATTAAGGTAAGTCCATTACCCACATCATGAATATTCTCATGCCCAAAAGGTTTTTCACTTAGTTTAAAATCAAACGAACGAATAACTGAATCATGCGCTATTTTACCTAATGCAAGTATAACATTGCCCGACTGTAAAGCTTGAAGTTCATTTTTTAGATATACGTTACAAATTTTAATTTCTTCAGTGGTGGGTTTATTAGCAGGTGGAACACATTTTACTGCATTGGTGATTCTGCAATTTTTAAGTTTCAATTTATCGTCAACACTGACTGATTTAGATTTGCTTGCGAAGCCAAATTTATGCAAAGTCTCATACAAAAGTATCCCAGCAAAGTCCCCTGTAAAAGGTCTACCGGTTGCATTCGCACCATGCATTCCTGGCGCTAAACCGACAATTAAAAATTGCGCCTTAGGATCCCCAAATGCAGGAACCGGTTTGCAAAAATAGTCAGGATATTTTTGTTTTGATGTTCTAAGAAAGTCAGCTAGTCGCGAGCATTTTTTGCAATTCGCTTGATATATAGATTTAGACATGGTCGCCAAACTATATGGCAACTAAAAATTTAATAATGCAGAACCCCAGGTAAAGCCACCACCAAATGCCTCAAGCATTATAGTTTCACCCTTTTTAATTCTTCCATCACGCACTGCACAATCAAGCGCTAAAGGAATAGATGCAGCAGAAGTATTGCCGTGTTCTGAAACGGTAACCACTACCTGCTCCATAGGCATTTTTAATTTGCGTGCAGTGGCTTCAATAATTCGATTATTAGCCTGATGCGGCACCAACCAATCAATGTCACTTTTCTGGATATTATTAGCCTCTAATGTTTCATCTACGATTCTACCAAGCGTATTCACTGCCATTTTGAAAACTGCATTACCTTCCATGTGTACATAGGCTTCACCGGCCTTTAACTGTTCATAACCTTGCGAGATTCCATGCGGCACATGCAACAAATGTTCATAACTTCCATCTGCATGTAAGTGGGTAGATAAAATGCCTGGCTCCTCTGAAGCCTCAAGCACCACTGCACCTGCACCATCACCAAATAGCACACAGGTACCTCGATCATTCCAATCCAATATACGCGAAAGGGTTTCTGATCCAATTACCAATGCGCATTTGGCACTACCTGTTTTAATAAATTTATCTGCAATTGCCAGCGCGTACACAAACCCTGTGCAGACTGCTTCCACATCAAATGCTGCACAACCATGTATATCTAAACGCTTTTGTAGCAAGCAAGCTGTACTTGGAAATATTTTATCCGCAGTTGTGGTTGCTATAATAATTAAATCAATGTCAGCATTGGTTTTACCTGCCATCTCCAATGCGCGTCTTGATGCATTAACGGCTAAATCACAAGTGGTTTCACCATCAGCTGCAATATGACGTTGCTTTATTCCTGTTCGGCCTTGAATCCACTTATCAGAAGTATCAACAATTTTTTCTAAATCTTTATTGGTAAGTACTTTTTCAGGAAGAAAACTTCCTGTGCCGATTATTTTTGAGTAAGTCATTTCTAATATATTCTTTCTGGGGTCTTTTCCAAGTTTAGGCTGCGTTATCTTGTGTTAAATATTCTTCAATTTTTGATTCAATTTTCTTCGGTACTTGTTGGCTTGCTTCAATATGAGCTATTTCGATTGCATGTTGAAATGAATATGCATCGGCACCACCATGACTCTTAATCACTACACCTCGTAAGCCTAACAAACTAGCGCCATTATATCGTCTTGGATCAATACGTTTTTTAAAAGCTTTTAGTACCGGTAATGCAAAAAAACCGCAAAGTTTAGTGAAAATATTGCGGGTAAATTCTTCTTTAGCGTAATGTGCAACAATTTTGGCGACTCCTTCACTGGTCTTCAGTGAAACATTACCTACAAAGCCATCACAAACCACCACTTCCACGTCGCCACAGAAGATATCATCACCTTCGACGTAGCCTATATAATTAAGACTACTCTGTCGTAATACTTCATGCGCTTCTTTAACCTGCTCATTACCTTTAATTTCTTCTTCGCCCACATTTAATAGACCGACTTTTGGGCGTTTAATTTCATCCACTGCATTGGCCAGCACCGAACCCATCACCGCAAATTGTAATAAGTGTTGACTGCTACACCCTACATTCGCCCCTAGATCTAACATATAGGTCTTTCCTTGTATGGAGGGCATTACACTGGTGATTGCAGGTCGATCGATTCCAGGTAAGGTTTTTAATACATAACGCGCAGTAGCCATCAACGCGCCGGTATTACCTGCACTCACTGCGGCATCAGCAATACCTTCTTTAACGAGATTAATCGCCACTCGCATGGAAGAATCTTTTTTATTACGTAGCACCTGTGAAGGTGGCTCATCCATCTCTACCTGTTGGCTGGCATGCAGGATTTTAAGACGCTCATCAGGCTGAACATTAAGCTTATTAAGCTCTGCGCCTATAACATCTTGATCACCAACCAAAATAAGTGAAATATTTTGATGCTCTTCTAGATAGTCAACGGCTGCTTTTGCAACAACCGCTACACCGAAATCACCACCCATTGCATCAAGTGAAACGGTTAAATTTGTCACCGATGTTCTCAGTTAAGAAATTGAATTTATCTAGAAAAACTAAATATATCGATTTGAAATGGCACAACAACGGAAATGATTACAAACCATTGTCATGTTGTGAAGCTAATCTTCGTCGTCTTCTAACTCATCAGCATTCACTACTACCTGTCGACCACGATAATACCCATCAGGGGTTACGTGATGACGTAAGTGTGTTTCACCCGTTGTTCCATCTATTGATAATGCTGCTGTATTTAAGCCATCATGCGCTCTACGCATTCCACGCTTCGACGGAGTCTTCCTACTCTTCTGTACTGCCATTGTGATTCTCCAAACTAATCAACGCTTAAGTATAGCAAATGGATTTTCAGCTCTCTCTGTAGAAGCTTCTTGCTCCCCACTTGGAGTTTCATTTGCAGCGAGCCAAGCTACCATATCTTGGTTACATAATGAAATATCCTGATGTTTAGGTACCAGAGGCAAAACGAGCAACAATTCTTCTTCAACCAAATCTGATAACACCAAACTTTTTCCATCATATTCATGAAAATCAGGACTATCCACATCCTTTTCACCCTCTTTGTTGCCCTCATTTTGGGGCAAAATATCCTCTTCAGGCTTAACCAAGACGCTAATTTCCGGATTTAGCTCTATACGTACATCATCCAGACACCTCTCACACTTCATCGTCACCCAAGCAGTCGCCTGCCCTGCTACCATAGGATATCCATATGAACCTCTTGAAAAACCAAGCTTAGCGTCGACCATCTCATCGGACGAGACCACATTTTCCCTCAAGCGCAACATAGCCTTGGTTGCGATAGGGCCTTCTAACTCACGCTCATGATCTGCGAAGCTCACGGGATCAAAACGAATTGGAAGTGGTTTTTGATGTTGCTCTGGCATACATTCAAGTATACGAAAGAACGCGTATCGCTTCATTATTGCTTTATGAGTGATATACAAGAAATTTCGACCTCTTTAGATAACCCACATTACTATGAATATCGTTTTAGCCTCCAGCTCCAACTACCGTAAAAAACTGTTAGAACCGTTAATTACTAGCCTAAGCAGCGTTGCACCGGACATTGATGAGTCAATTAAATCTGGAGAATCTGCAGAGAATTACGTTTCACGTTTGGCACTAGAAAAAGCTAAAGCGGTAGCAAGACAGCAAACTAATGCATTGGTCATCGGTTCCGACCAATGTGCTGTATTAAAAGGCAAAATTATTAGTAAACCAGGCAATCATGAAAAAGCCATTGCACAACTCAAAGCATCCAGTGGTAAATGCTTAACGTTTTATACCGGTTTATGTGTCATCAACACCAAAACCAACTCGCAACAAGTTAGTTGCGAAACCTTTCAAGTAACCTTCCGCAAACTTAGCGAAAAACAAATTATTGCTTATCTAGACAAAGATCAACCATACGATTGCGCAGGAAGTTTTAAAGCCGAAGGTTTAGGGATTACTTTATTTGAAAGCCTGCATGGTGACGATCCGAACACATTAATTGGGTTGCCGTTAATCAAACTCACTTCGATGCTAAAAGCTGAATCTTACGACATAATAACTTCAGCACAAATTTTCTAACGTAACACTGGATATGACAACGCTTTAATTACCGGATCTGCCATTGCAGTACCTAAACGTTTTGCAAAACGCTGGAAAACATCTTCACGGAATGTGTAATCCTGAATATCTTCTATACCTACTACTTCCCTTGCAACATAACTTGCACTACCAAAGCCATCTACTAATCCAAGCTCTAGCGCTTGTTCACCAGTCCAGAATAAGCCACTAAACATGTTTTTATCTTTCGCAAGCTTGTCGCCACGACCTTCTACAACCACATCTATAAATTGTTGATGAATTTCATCTAACAAGGATTGCACATGTTGTTTTTCAAATTCATTTTCAGGTTGAAACGGATCTAATAACCCTTTGTGTTCGCCCGCAGTCATTAGTCTTCTTTCGACACCTAATTTTTCCATCGCATCGACAAATCCAAAGCCGTCCATGCGCACACCAATTGATCCTACAATGCTCGCCTTGTCTGCATAAATTTTATCTGTGGCTACTGCTGCAAACACTCCACCTGATGCGCAGATATCGGTTACTACTGCATAAATTGGTTTTTCAGGATGCATTTCACGCAAGCGAGTAATTTCACGATTAATGTAACTAGCTTGCACAGGGCTTCCACCCGGGCTGTTAATTCTGAGTATGACCGCTGCTGAATTATTATTTTCAAATGCAGCACGCAAGCCTGACACTATATTATCTGCACTTGCCTCTTCGCCATCTGCAATGACACCTGCAAGTTCTACAAGAGCGGTATGTTTTGCCTTAGCTGAAAAATTTGAAAAATGCGGCGCCAACAAAGTGATGAGAAATATTGACACATAAGCAAAGCCTAGGAGCTTAAAAAATATTCCCCATTTACGTGCACGGCGTTGCTCTTTGAGACCTGCTTGAGCAAGATTAACAATCGCTTCACGCTCCCAACCGGATGAAGAACGATCATCATTTGAAATTTTATCTAAATTAATTTTTGGTTCCATATAGACTCGTCACCCGTATAAATAAGTTCTATTAAAGCTACCCTGTTACAAAATTCAGTAAACCCCATCGCTAGATGGAAATCAAACCCATTCAATTGAGGAAATTATCCTTTCGTGAATCTAGACCTTCCATAAACGTCTTTAGTTCAGCCTCCATAGGAGCGGTAATGGTTATCCTTTGCCTATGATTAGGAAGTTGAAAAGAGATTTCTGCTGCATGTAAAAACATACGCTTGAGTCCCATTTTTCGACATTCTCTGTTAAAGGCAAAATCACCATGCTTTGAATCACCAATTACGGGAAACCCAATTTGTGCGGCATGCAAACGAATTTGGTGTGTGCGACCAGTTTTAATTTGAGCATTCAGTAAGGTAAAGTCCTTAAAGTATTCGATCGGTCGAAATATAGTATGCGCGTCTTTCCAAGCATTCTTCTGATCATCCACTTCTGAATTGGGGCCTTTAGACTGTAGTGGTGTATCCACAACTTTTTCGCCCATATCCCACCTACCTTTAACCAATAGAAAGTAATTTTTTTCCACCTCACTATTTACATCATCCCGACGTAACAGATCATGCAAGGCATTTAAACTGTGCTTATTCTTAGCAATCAGTAAACAACCGCTGGTTTCTCGATCTAAGCGATGCACTAATTCTAAATAAGGCGCATCCGGGCGAATAGCACGCAACACTTCTATCACGCCATATGAGACTCTCGAGCCGGGGTGAACAGCAAGTCCTGCAGGCTTATTAATCGCCAGAATATTCTCATCTTCATAGATAGTTGCTGAAATAATTTGCTGTTTTACTGCATCACCAATAGTAGGCGATATAGACTCAGACATCTCGATAGCAGGGATCTTTACCTGATCATCTTCCTGCAAACGGTAGGTTTGCTTCACGCGCTTACCATTAACACGGATCTTGCCGGTTCTCAGCAAGCGATAGATAAGCCCTTTTGGCACTCCCTTTAGACGGGTGAACAAAAAATTATCTATACGCTGACCATCTCGAGCAGCATCAATAGTATGTATAGATCCATTATCTTTCATGCGGAACCGTTTATGGGCAAACTTATGACCATTTGACAGACTAGTAAAAAAGGCAATAAAAACGCCAAGTTATAAATTTGCTGGCCATGCCTTTGATTGATATAGTCACGATTGTGCGATATTAGCGCACTGTGCAGAAAAGCCATATCAAATCATATTTGACCACGTATTTTTCTTTTGCACGAAATGAATTTCTACACTTTACAGGGCTATTTCTGTAGAGCGTAAGTTTAGATGCACTGTGATGATTTAAAAAGCACAGTCGCTTCATAACAAAACATAATGATAATTATCTACACAATATTACATTTCCTTCGACTTATCACCGCCGAACAATCCTTGCCTATTGGTTTTTCCAATAATGTTTATTGGACAGGGTTTCGTGCGGACGTTTGTTTAGCAAAACAATCTCGAAGGATAACGACTTTGGACGAAACCAAACATGAAAAGAATTTTAATCAATGCTACACAGCAAGAAGAGCTACGTGTAGGCATGGTCGATGGACAACGTCTATACGACCTCGATATCGAACATTCCTCTCGAAACCAGAAAAAAGATAATATTTATAAGGGTGTAATTACCCGCGTAGAACCCAGCCTTGAAGCTGCTTTTGTTGATTTTGGATCAACACGGCATGGCTTTCTCCCATTTAAAGATATTTCTCGTGAGTACTTTAGCGATTCCGCTAATTCTGGCGAACGTTTCTCGGTTAAAGATCAAATTTCTGAAGGACAGCAAATAGTTGTCCAAGTAGAACGCGAAGAACGCGGCACTAAAGGTGCTGCCCTCACCACCTTTATGAGCTTAGCTGGACGGTATTTAGTACTGATGCCAAACAATCCAAGAGCTGGTGGTGTATCTAGACGAATTGAAGGCGAAGAACGCGAAGAACTACGCAAAGCTTTGTCTGATGTTGATGTCCCTAGCGGAATGGGCGCGATTGTGCGTACTGCTGGCGTAGGTCGCAGTGCAGAAGAATTGCAATGGGACTTGAATTATCTACTTCAAATTTATCAAGCCATTAATAGTGCAGTAGACACGCACGACAAGCCGTTTCTAATTTACCAAGAGAGCAATGTCATTATCCGTGCTCTACGTGATCACCTGCGTGAAGATATAGGTGAAATCATAATTGACGACCCTGAGGTGTTCAATGATGCGAAAAAATTCGTTGAACAAGTCATGCCGCATAACGTTAACAAGCTTAAACTTTACGAAGACACAGTGCCGCTGTTTAATCGTTATCAAATTGAGTCGCAGATTGAATCTGCATTTGACCGTGAAGTAACTTTACCTTCAGGTGGATCAATAGTAATTGACCATACGGAAGCGATGATATCTATCGACATTAACTCGGCTAGAGCTACCAAAGGTAGCGACATTGAAGAAACTGCTACCAATACCAACTTGGAAGCAGCAGATGAAATCGCACGCCAGTTACGTATTCGTGATTTAGGTGGCCTAATTGTTATCGACTTCATCGACATGATGGCAAACAAAAATCAACGTGAAGTTGAGAACCGTTTACGTGAAGCTTTAAAAATTGATCGTGCGCGAGTACAGATCGGAAGAATTTCTCGCTTTGGTTTGCTCGAGATGTCGCG
>CAYXVH010000311.1:0-8498 GCA_964468615.1 uncultured Thiotrichales bacterium
TAAAAGTGAAGAGCAAAAAAGAAGTAGCAGCCCTTAAGAAGAAGCTCGTCGCTGCTGAGAAAAAAGCGGAAGCTGAGATTACTGCATTGAGAAAAGGATACACAGCGTCAAAGAAAGCATACGCAGCGTCAAAGAAAAAAGCAACTAAGAAAAAGGTGGCAAAGAAGAAGTTACAAACTTAGATTACGAATAAGAAATAATTCCTTTTTTCTTTTTCGCGCTAAATTGAATCCACAGCATTTTACGCGACCAAATTATTTTGAGCCTATCCCTTCTCAACCCTATAATAAGAATTTAGTTTATATTTCCTATTTATCTACTTGTTTTTAAAGTGGTGCCCGGGGCCGGAGTCGAACCGGCACAGTATTTCTACCGAGGGATTTTAAGTCCCTTGCGTCTACCAATTTCGCCACCCGGGCATAACAGAGTGGTCTCAACAACATAATGGAGGCTAGGAACTGTTCCTGTATTACCATTCATCATAGATTCAAATACTTATGATAAGTATAGATCTTGAATGATATTCCCATATTACCAATTATTAACAACTAGCCAATGGGGACAGCTATGGGAATACATTTCGAGCAATCTCGCAGCAAATACACTGCGTACACACAGCGTAAAATCAATGGAGTTACGCATAAGTTTAGACAGCGGTTCAATGATCAGCACAAAGCCGAGAGTTGGCTTGCTGAAAAAGAACAATACTTAGATCGGCTCGAAGGCAATTTTCGTAAAACAGCTCCTACTCACAGTCGAGATGAATTGCTTCAATCTCCCCACCCCCTATTTATAGATGCTTGTGAAGATTATATCAATACCGTTGCACTGAGGTATAAGAGCTATAAGCAAGATAATGGGTCATTATTTCGCCGAACTCAAAAACATATCGGTGTCCACACACAAAATTGTCTGAAATTTGTACTTCTTGTCTAACTGAGTATGCATTTAAAATGCACGATCAAGACGGTGTAACTGTTACTACAGTAAGGCGCGAGCTTCATGCAATTAAGCAAGTACTGCAGTTTTCTAAGAAGCATTATGCGTGGCAACCTGACTTTAGAGATTGGCCTCTAGACCCTGATATTCCAATTGATACGAGATACGACTTCAGATAAGCGAGGTCTTAGAGATACTGCACCCCTACCCCCACTACAGTTTAAAAAACTACTTGAATGGCTTCGCCAACGTGATTTTGATGTGCATTTAGCAATGATTGTCTTACATGAAACGAGCATGAGACGAGGCGAAGTTATTAGATTAAAGAAAAATTATGTGTCACTCCAAGAACCAGCATTTGTTTGTATTCCAGATATTGAGCACAAGAATAAGAAACCCAAAGTTGTAATGCTTACCCCACTTGCTGCTAATGCAATTGAGTTATTAATGAAACGTGGATCTGACGATGGTCGTGTTTTTCAATTTGGACCTAAGACAGACAAAGGGAAAGGGGCATACATACTTAGATTATTTAAACAGGCTGCTACAGAAGTGTTAGGAAGACCTTTTCTAACAATCCATCAACTTCGCAAGGAAAATGCATCTCAACAACGCATGAGAGGGATAGATGATGATATTCGTCAACGCCAAACTGGACACATAGATAAATCAGTCATGAATCAGGTTTATACTTTATTACCTCCTGAATATCGAGCACAGTTCTATCAAGATTCCTTTCTTGGTGTATATAAAGTTGTTCAGCTTTGACAAAGATTAATTGCAATGTTTTTCGATAATGAGTTATTCCAGATTTGCGTGCAAAGCCCGCAAGGAATTCTCATCCAGCCCTTTTAGTTTGACGACTTCCGCTACAACCGATTCGAGAAAAACCAAGGTTGACAGCTCGAATACTGTACCCATTGGCATGCTTTCGGGTGCATCGAAACTCGAGGAATTAAGGTTTCCCATAGGTAAAACCATATCCGCGACATCCCCGATTGTGGATTTACTCTTCATAGTTATGAGAACAACCGGTGCACCTAAAGTCTTTGCTTTCTTGGCTAAAGGCAGCAAGGTTTCTGTACTCCCAGATCCAGAAATCACTATGAGTAAGTCACCATTTTTGAGACTCGGGGTCACGATTTCGCCAACCATGTATACCTTATAGCCACAATGCATTAATCGCATGACAAAAAACCGCGCAACCAGACCTGACCGACCAGCTCCAATTATGAATATTCTTTCAGCGCTGTCGATAGCGGAAATAACACGCTCGGTAAAATTATCATCTGTATCTTTGAGTACAGATGATAACTTGTTCAGAATCACTTCTTGATGCATGCGGAATGCCTTGTTTATTAGAGAGAGGTGTTGAATCAGAATGCTACACACCCGCTCTGATTCGAACGGGTGAGTGTATGCATGAAATTTTATGCTGCTACTGCGGCTGAATGTGCCATGGAGCGAATCTCTTCGGCAGCTTTGGCAGGATCTGGAGCACCATAAATAGCTGCACCCGCGACTACGATGTTCGCGCCTGCTGTTACAACTTGCCCGACTGTTTCAGGCTTGATGCCACCGGCAACCGATACTTCAACGCCCAGCCCAAGACCCACTACCATTTCGAGATCGGCGAATGGTGTCTGACCGGCTGCTTGTTGATCTAAGCCAGTATGAACGCCAATGATGTGGGCGCCCAGCGCTGCGATTTCCTTTGCAAGTTCCTTCTTATTCGAAACGTTGATCAAATCGACCTGTGCTTTCTTGCCATAAGCATTGGCGACATCGACAACACCTTTGATGGTACCTGCATCGGCAGCACCCAATACGGTGCAGATATCCGCGCCGGCTTTATAAAACGGTTCAGCTTCGTAATAGCCTGCATCCATGGTTTTCAAATCTGCCAGGATCAGGTTGTTTGGAAAGCGCTCTCGAAGCGCATTCAACATCTTGATTCCGTTATGTTTAATGCAAGGTGTGCCGATTTCCAGAATGTCTACATGGGCGGCAGCCTTTTCAGCCAAACTCATGGTTACATCGAAGTCTAGAGAGTCTAAGGCCATTTGGACCATTGCCTTTGTCATTTATTGTTTTCCTTATTTGAATAGAAGAATATATGAATATAATAATATACTTGTTGTCTGATAGCTAAATAAAACAATCAATAATGATATTTTGTAAGCTTATTGCTAAAACAAGTTTAATCCAGAACAAAATAAAACTAAGCCAGCAAATCAATTACACTTGCCTCTCTGTAAATTCAGCACCACTTCTAATTAACGCAACACAAAATAAAAAGTTTTTTACATTAAATACTTATTGAGACCTAACCATGTCTACATTTATCGATAATACTTACCGAACCTACTTGTTGCCTAAAAGACTGGTGTTCTTTGATTTAGATGGAACTATTATCCCTTCGACAAATGCTAGTGGCCGCAGAATAGCCATAGCAATACACGCATATGAAAAATTACGCAGTGTTGCTGCGGATAACTTAGGAATTAAAAATCTACCTGATTTGGATAAAGAGCAGTGTAGTCAATGGCATCGTGAGCATGGTGGCCCATTGGGCTTAATAAAACATGTATTAAGAGATTGTGATTTGTCAGATGATCTTATTGAGTGCTTAGGTTACTACTTTCATGGTTTATTCAATAAACGTTTAGAAGAATACAATAGAAATGATCTACAGTATGACATCGTCCCAGATTCTTATTTGGAATTTCTTCATTCGCTAGCGGACGTCGCTTCTTTGGTGCTGATTTCCTATCGTTACCAACCGCAACGAGACTTTTTAAAATCTCTTCAAGTTGTTGGCTTAACAGAAAATGGCTTATTTGGCCCTCATAATGCTTTTTCAGTTGGCGGGCCTAGCTCTTCTTCTGATGGTTCAAAGGCACGTTTTGTTGGCAAAAGATGGCGCCGTGAAATACGTGCAATGCGCAGGTTAACTTCTGACACCGGCAAATCATTTCCTCCATTCATGGTAGGTGATGCCATCCGCGATACTCACTTTGCAGCGGATGCGGGAGGTATTTTTTTAGGTGTATCTGAAACAGGCGTCGATTCAAAACAAAAACAAATCAATGAAATTAAAGAACTTGGCAATGACCTTGACAGCAATTCGCGTGCGTTTTCATCAATTGAAGATGAAGTATTGCAAAATACTCTGATTACAGAATGCGAATCTTACATTGAAGCGCTGAAGCACTTGCCTGAACTAGTTTAATTAATTATTTTAGAATAAAGATATAAGTATTGCTTCGCACTACTCTCCCATGAAAAGTTTTGTAGCATCGCATTTCTCTGCAACTGCTTCCAAACTTGCTTATTTTTGTATAAGTCTAAACCACGCAATATAGCTTGTAATAGTGCTTCTCCGCTATCTTGCTCAAAAATTATTCCTGTATTATTAGCCTCACTCTTCTGATTATCAATCACAGTATCTGAAAGCCCCCCAGTTTTACGCACAATGGGAATAGTGCCGTAATGCTGACTGTACATTTGGTTTAAACCACAAGGCTCAAAACGTGAAGGCATCACAAAAAAATCAGCGGCGGCTGTAATCTTATGAGCAAGGGCTTCATCGTATCCTATCCACACATTAAACTTATCAGGATTATTTTTAGCAGCTTTTAGTAGTGTGGCTTCTAATTCCTCATCCCCTTTTCCTAGAATCACAACTTGCACATTTAACTTAGCAAGCTGTGGCAATGTTTCTATGATCAGATCAATACCTTTTTGTGAAACGAGTCGCGAAACGGTTGCAATCAATGGGATTTGATCGTCGCAAACTAGATTTAATTCTTTTTGTAATGCAGTTTTATTTTCTGTTTTTAATTCAAGTGTTTTAGAGCTATATACTATGTTGATAAATTTATCGCTTGTTGGGTTCCACTCATCTTCATTTATTCCGTTAATTATCCCACTTAATTTATTGGAATGTAATTTCAATAAAACATCTAATCCTGCACCATACATTTCGGTTTGTATTTCTTTTGCGTAGGTCGGACTTACCGTCGTAACCTGATCTGCATATAAAATACCACCCTTGATAAATGAAAATTGATTATAAAATTCCATGCTGTCAAAGGATGACAATTCACTTGGCAATTGTAATTCGGAACAAATCGAAAGTGGAAAAACACCCTGATATGCCAAGTTATGAATGGTAAATACTATTTTGGGTCGAATTTTCTCGTATTGTAATAATGCTGGTGCTAATCCAGTTTGCCAATCATTGCAATGCAAAACTTCTGGATACCATCCAAGTTGCATATTATTAGCGGCAATTGCTGCGATAACGCGTGAAAATAAAGCAAAGCGTTGTGCATTATCTTCCCAAGGCTCGTCGCTACTATCTGTATAGGGACCACCTTCGCGATCAAACAATGACGGACAATCTACCAGCCATACGATTAAGTCACTTTCAGGTAAAGTAGTTTCATATAAATTAACCTCACCTTCTAAAAAAGATTTAGAGGCAATTAATTTTGAATGCTTGACGAACTTATTAAGCGCTCTATATGCAGGCATGATAATGCGCACATCTTGTTTGAGCTCATGCAATGCTCGAGGCAAAGCTTGTGAGACATCCGCAAGTCCGCCAGTTTTTATTAACGGATATACTTCGCTGCTTGCAAAAAGAATTTTTGATTGAAGTTTATTCAATTTAGATTAATTCTTTATTGTAGGACTTAATATAATTGCACCTAATGGCGGCAAGACAAGCTCTAAAGATTTTGGATATCCCATCCATGAAATATCATCTGTTTTAACACTGGCATTATTTCCAACATTAGAGCCTGCATAATAAGAAGAATCAGAATTTAGTATCTCTTCATACTCTCCTTCAAAGGGCACACCTATTCGGTAATGTTCACGCTTAACAGGTGTGAGATTTAGTATCACTACAAAAACATCTTCACCGAATTTCCGCAAGTAACTAATTACAGATTGCTCATCATCATTACAATCTATCCATTGAAAACCTTGAGGATCAAAATCATATTTATGCAGCTGGGGTGAATTCACATACAGCAAATTCAAATCTCGAATCAAATCACTGACCCCTTTGTGATTAGCATAATCAAGAACATACCAATCCAACGCTTGGTGATGATTCCACTCTGTTCCCTGTCCAAACTCGCAACCCATAAATAACAATTTCTTTCCTGGGTAGGTAAACATATAGGTATAGAGTAAACGGAGATTTGCAAATTTCTGCCATTCGTCTCCAGGCATTTTATTCAGCAAAGAAGCTTTTCCATGTACAACTTCATCATGCGAAAATGGCAAAACAAAATTTTCATGAAATGCGTATAACAAACCAAATGTAATATCGTTATGCTTATATCTTCGATGGATAGGATCTTTTTGCATATACCTCAATGTGTCATGCATCCAACCCATATTCCATTTCATGGTAAAACCTAAACCACCCGTCCAAGTAGGCTTGGTTACCTGCGGCCATGCAGTTGACTCTTCTGCCAGAATAAGCGTTCCTGGGAACTCACCATGGGTAACACTATTAAGTTCTCTAATAAAATCGATAGCTTCTAGATTTTCGTTGCCTCCATGTCGATTAGGCAGCCACTCTCCTTCTTCTCGTGAGTAATCTAAATACAAAAGCGAAGCGACAGCATCAACGCGTAGGCCATCAATATGAAATTCCTCCAGCCAGTAAACCGCACTTGAAAGTAGGAAATTACGGACTTCATCACGACCGTAGTTATAAATTAATGTACCCCAATCAGGGTGCTCTCCCATACGTGCATCGCTATGTTCATATAATGCAGTGCCATCAAAGTTTCTTAAGCCATGATCATCTTTGGGGAAGTGCGCAGGCACCCAATCTAAAATAACTCCAATATTATTTTCATGACATTGATTTACAAAATATCTAAAATCATCGGGCTTCCCAAAACGCGATGTTGGAGCAAAGTACCCTAAACTTTGATACCCCCACGAGTCATCAAAGGGATGCTCAGTAATAGGTAGTAACTCTATATGCGTAAAGCCAAGTGATTTTACATAAGGAATTAACCTACTCGCTAATTCTTTATAACTAAGAAATTTATTTTGCTCATCGCGCTGCCATGACCCCAAATGTACTTCGTATATGGACATCGGTTCATGTAACCAATCTGCTTCCTCACGCTTAGCTACCCAATGTTCATCTAGCCAACAAAATTTACTTGGTTTTGCAACCAGCGATGCAGTTTTGGGTCGCATTTCAAACTGCTGTGCATAGGGGTCAGACTTAACTAATATCTGTCCAGACCCTCGATTGCGTATTTCAAACTTGTAAGGAATCTCAGTTGCAACTTCAGGGATAAATAACACCCACACCCCGCTGCTACCAATGTTTTGCATAGGATGCCGACGTCCGTCCCAACGATTGAAATCTGCAATCACGCTTACGCGCTCCGCATTAGGCGCCCAAACCGCAAACTGTACGCCCTGTATTCCATCAATATCTACACAATGTGCGCCCAGAATACGATAGATATGCCAATGTCTTCCTTGGTTAAATAAATATAAATCGTAGTCAGAAATATTTGGTATGAAAGTATAAGGATCATATCCTGTATATTGATTCCCTTCATTATCTTCCCAATACAGCCTATAGTGGTCAGGAATATCTTCTTTAGAATATGGGTATTCAAATATATCCGTGTTGGGAATACGAACCATTTCTGGCCCTTTCCCGCCGATACGTACCGACTTACAAAATGGAATCATTACACGGATGACTTTGCCAGAACGAGTATCACTGTGACCCAAAACCGAAAATGGATCATGACATTGAGCATTTATAAGCTTCTCTAAATTTTGCTCAAACGGTACTTGCGTTGGTGGTAATATTGATGACATAAACAAAAATTAAATTAGTAATAAAAAATGCAGTTAGATTCTTCTCATCGTTATGTTAGCCGATTAACCAGGCGCACTGTCGCATTAATATTAGCGGGTGGTCGCGGCTCTAGGTTAAAAAACTTAACCGAATGGCGTGCCAAACCAGCAGTGCCCTTTGGCGGCAAATTTAGAATTATCGATTTCCCCTTATCTAACTGTGTTAATTCTGGTATTCGTCAAATATCGGTTCTAACGCAATATAAAGCGCATTCACTTATTCGTCATATTCAAAAAGGCTGGTCTTTTTTCCGTGGTGAATTTGGTGAATTTGTAGAACTGCTACCCGCCCAGCAAAGATTGGAAACATCTTGGTACGCAGGCACAGCTGATGCTGTGTTTCAAAACCTGGATATCATTCGTATTTCAAAACCAGACTATATACTAATATTAGCGGGCGACCATATCTACAAAATGGACTATGGGCACATGCTGGCGCATCATTTAGAAAAACAATCCGACTTAACTGTTGGGTGCATTGAAGTTACGAGAGAGGAGGCCAAAGCATTTGGCGTTATGACCATCAAGGAAGATACAAGAATAGTAAGCTTTGATGAAAAACCCGAAAATCCCACACCCATGCCCGGCAATGAAGACTATTCACTAGCCTCAATGGGAATTTATATTTTTAATACTAATTT
>CAYXVH010000312.1:0-5788 GCA_964468615.1 uncultured Thiotrichales bacterium
AACTGAAACCGCAGCCAACCAAATTAAAAAAGCTGCTGTCGAATCAAAATTAGAAAACACCCCGCTACGAATTGCTGCAACACGTAATAGTGATGACTCATTACATTATGGCCTAGGATTTGATGATATAGGCTCCAATAGTGAAAAAGACCACTCCTTTGAATCAAATGGTGTTGAAATTGTGGTGGCAGACTCTAGCTTTGAATTATTAAATGGCACCACGCTTGATTATATCGAGCTGGAACCCAAGCAATTTCATTTCGTATTTTTAAATCCTAACGACCCCAATTACGCGCCACCTACTGAAAGCTAATATTAGCCACCTACTGAAAGCTAATATTAATAGAGAGGGACTATTATGAATGCTAAAAAATTTATCCTCGCAAGCATTGTAATAACTATATTTATCATGGCATTTGATTTTTTATTCCATGGTATGTTTATGGCCAGTACATACGAACAAACGGCTAGTTTATGGCGGCCTCACGAAGTCATGAACGACTATATGGCTTGGATGATCTTGGGCCAAATTATTATGTCGGTAGGTTTTGTAGCCTTATTTACCAAAGCCTTCAAACGTGGTGGTATTGCTGAAGGCGCTATCTATGGCTTGTTAGTAGCAATAATATTTATCGGTACAAATCTAATAATGTATGCAGTAGCACCCTATCCTATGAATATGGTAATCAGCTGGATCGTGGGAGTGATTATTGAATTAATGTTAGCCGGAATTATTGTTGCGTTTATATATAAGTCAAAAAGTTCTCATACATGAATCCAACATAAAACTAGTCATGAAAAAATTTCTTTCATTCATTATTCTGCTATTACTGATCTTAGGAATTATTGGTTACTTTTTGCCTACCAGTTTCGCTGTAAGTAAAACTGCAACCATTTCATCTACATCTGCGCACATACATGAGTATGTCGGTGACCTTAATAAGTGGCAAATATGGACAGCTTGGAAAGGTGAAGACCCAGAAATCGAAATTACCATAGGCGAAAGAACTACAGGTATCGGCGCTAGCCAAAGCTGGACAGATAAACATGGTGGTGGTTCTCTAACCTTTACTTCCTGGTCACCTGAAAAAGGTATTGAATACAATTTATTTTTTCAAGGCGGCAAATATAAAAGCAAAAGCGCTATTCAATACGACACTTCCTCACAAACACGTACACGTGTGCACTGGACGTTAGAGGGAGATATGAGCATGCCTATCATTGGTGGCTACTTTGCACTGTTTATGAAATATTCGATTGGAAAGATGTTTCAAGACGGTTTAAACCAATTAAAATCCATCGTCGAACAAGATAAATAAACGCACTTAAAACCCCACCTTCTCTAGTTTATTTTTTTGAACTAGCTCCCCGGTCTTTACTTGACCTACTAATAGGCCAGATCCTGATAATTGGCATTTCTGTCTTACTAACGGTCTATCTGTGTATTAGAGTTGTCCTATGAAGTCGTTACACTCTATATACGAGGGTATTTTTCGTAGGCAGGACGACTTATGCAATACAACAGTATTATCAATCAACTTAGAATATCTTTCCCATATTTAGCTCTAGCCATTGCGCTTACGCTATCTGCCTGCGCAACACAATATGAAGCCGATGCGGATGCCGATCAACTCGTTGCCGCTATGCAAGATCTACCTGAGGTTAAACCGTACCTCGCGAATGTATATTTTTACCCTGAAGCTCGAAACCATACTGGCAAAATGGAAGCTGATAATGCTGATGATCGCAATCTAACTAAAATTGTAATTCCTGAAGACAAAATGTTAAATCTTGCAGGTCACGCAAGTATCTTTCGCTGGTTTCAAGATGATGGCAAACATACTGACCTACCATTACTCAATGTGCATGCTCGCATTTATAAACTAGATCATTCCATTCGTGTGGTAAAAGGACGCATGCAACCGATTGCAAAAACTAAAATTGAAGTATTTCTAACCGACTCCGACAAAAACAGAATTTATGAAAGTGTATTCACTGCTGAAGGTGAAGGCCAAGAAGGTGAAATACTTCGCAATAAACGCGAAACACAAGATATATACGGACAAGCTATTTATAAAGCCATGATACTTGCATTTGAATCCGCTTTTGCAGATATCTCAAATGACTTAAACCTAAGACCGATTGATTTCGATATTGATAAAATTAAAGTTGAAGAAGACCTTATAGACGATCAGCAAGCTATAAATATAAAACAGCAGAGTGCTGATCAAAAAACAGAAGATCTACCAGATGTGGCTGTGGAAGATACTTAAATTATATAGATACGAGTCTTTCTAATATCTGGCTAACAAGCATTTAGTTACTTCACTCAACCCAAGCCCAAGTGTCTTTGAGTGCTATGTCTTCTATCGCCACCAAGACGACGATTTTTTTCGCCACTGAAGTGAATTCCACTTGAGCTAAACGAATCACGCCTATCATCCTGACGTCTATCATTATGGTGTTTAAATGTACATTTACAGTATTGGTCGCAGCCAGGTAACGGTAGCAAAGGTGCCTCAGCAGATAAGAAACGCTTGCCATGCAGTTCTAACACTTTTTCACATGCGTCATAAGGCATTCTCACTTCCACGCAGTGGTAAGGACTGATCGTATTTTTAACCACAACCTTCGATCGCAAGTTTTTTTTATTTGAACCTGATGACCATATAGCCATAACCCAACTCCAATTCTAGAAAATAATTATTATTTGAATTGCTCGCAAGCCAAGCTATACACAAGCAATGAAGTAATTGTATTTTAAAGTATCAGATATATCGACTATAAATTACTTATGTCGAGAATCAATAAATATAAGAATAGGCAGAATACTAAAGAATTGGTTCAATAAAACGTTTGATTTATTGAATATTAAATCAAAAATTATTCTGTTTTGTTACAGAACAAATTCCCTTCAATATATGGGTATTTATTCTCGGAGAAATCTTTACCGCGAAATTCTTCTTTATCAAATTCGTATTCAAATTCACGCGACTTACATAGCTTCTCTGCTTTAGCTAGCCACTTTTCATTGGCTGTTTCTAAGGTCATCGCCAACACTCCACTATAAGCTAAGTAATGTTTACCTACACTAAGTTCGGTATGACTATATCTGGCTTGTACTTCTTCATTAGAATTGGGCAATGAAAGACAAGCTGTACAAAAGCTTATACTTAAGCAACCACCGACAAAGAGTCTATAAAAGTTTGAATTCAAGATAAGCAACTACGTAAATTAGAGAAAAGAGTAAGAGGAGATAATTATCTGCGACTTAGGCGCGAATGAATACCGCGCCCAGTACAGAACCAGGTCGGCGGTTAAAATTTGCCGATAATAGCAACGCCAATAATGACGCAAGGTATAACCATCGCAGCCACAACTAACATTGTCTTTACAAATTCGTCCATTTCCTTACTCCTATGATTTTTTTATGGTTATAGAGCACTATGCTCACTGAGACTGATTCAGCCCCACAAGGCCTATTATCGCTAAAGCGAGGCTGACCTACAAGAACATCAATAATCTATTGTTTTCATATACTTTGCTGTACCGATGTCCTACTTTGACCTATCTCCATTGGTAAGCATGGCTTAGATAGAGCCATGAACTCGCTATAATCCAGCAATCTAAATTCTCAGTAATGCAAATCATCCACCACAAAGTACGCAGCCAATGAACATACATGTATATGCAGAGAACAGGAGTAAAAAGAAAAACTCCCGTAAACGGAAAAAATCTTCCTCTTCCATCATAGTACGGGCCATTCAACGCAGTATGAAATGGTCAAGAAATCTTGCGTTGATACTTTTCGGCTTAAGCCTCCTAGCCACCCTTACATTGCGCTGGGTCAATCCTCCATACACTAGCTTTATGCTCGTACAGAGAGTATCGACTGATTTTGTACCCTATAAGATTAATTGGGTGCCACTGAAAGAAATGTCTCCACACCTTTTAATTGCAGTGGTGGCTGCTGAAGATCAAAAATTTCCAAATCATTTTGGTTTTGATCTTAAAGCTATACAATCTGCTTTTGAAGAAAACAAAAATCAACAAAGATTGCGAGGGGCTAGCACCATCACTCAGCAAGTTGCTAAGAACATTTTTCTTTGGCCAAAGAAAAGTTTCTTCAGAAAAGGCCTTGAAGCCTATTTTGCACTATTAATTGAAACGCTCTGGCCAAAATGGCGCATTCTAGAAGTGTATTTAAATGTTGCAGAATTTGGACCGAATATTTTTGGCTCAAAAAATGCTGCCTACACACATTTCAAAAAATCCACCACTCAACTAAGCCAGCATGAAGCCTCGATACTTGCAGCGGTATTACCTAACCCTCACAAACTACATGCCTCACATCCGTCAAATTATGTTTTGCAACGAGCAGAACATATCTCCAACCAAGCCCGCTCACTTGGAGGCGCTGGATATTTAAAAACCATTTGGGAATAGCGTTTAAGAGCCTGAAATTAGACGTAGAATAAATTTTTAGCTTGCAGAAAGCGTATACTGCCTACCTCTATTATTACGGCTACCCGCAATAATATATAGAATAATAAAGAATATGAACAAAACACAAAACAAACACACCAATTCTGACAGCAGCAGTCCTATGCAAAAAAATAAAACGCATGCGTTGTACAAACAAGATCTAAGCGATTTTTTATCCTCATTACGCACTTGGACACAAAAAATACGTGCTGGTGAACTAGCTGCACGCATCCCCGTATCTGAACACTCTGAAATTTCAGAACTTAGCCAAGACATTAACTTTGTTAGCGAAATGTTAGGCTCATTATCGCATGACGCAGAGCTGCAATTGCAACTTCATACTGAGCACATTGCACAAAAAAATAAGTCACTGGAAACACTATACGATGTAGTCACCAGCATCAATATGACTCGAGATGTGCAAACGCTGCTTACGCACTTTTTGCACACCATGACTGAACTATCCAACGCACATGCAGCTTCTGTGTATCTCGCAACAGAAGAAAATACTTGTTCACTGATTGCTGAAATAGGGTTGACTACTGATTTTAATAATCGACACCCTTTTTTACCTGAAGCGATTAAGAACTCTGAGCAACAAACTATTCCTGTAGATATTGTCACCTGCCCACAGGAATTATCTGAAAAATATTTCAACAACAAACAACTCTCAATTCTCGTTGTGCCTCTACAATACCGTGGCAATATTCTAGGCGTCTACAATCTGTATATCGATGAAAACCAATTTTCAAATAAAAGTGAATATGAAGAATTATTTACAAGTATTGGTCGCCATCTTGGAATCGCAGTAGAAAAATCACGTCTTGATGAAGAAGCCAATGCACTCAATATTGTGCGTGAACGTACTAGTTTTGCTAATGAACTACATGATTCGCTGGCACAAACATTAGCCAGCGTTAAATACCAAGTTCGTGTACTAGATGAAACTATTCACCAGGAAGATGAAGCCGCAACCTGGCAAGAATTAGAACGTGTTGAAACTACGATTGATGAAGCTAATTCAGAGCTGCGCGCATTAATCGCTCATTTCCGCATACCTAGTGGCGAATACAACATTACCAGTTCGGTGGAACAAATTGTGGAGCGTTTTAAACACGACAGTGATGGTATACAAGTCTATTTGCAAAAAGAGTGGCCAAATATAAAGCTGCCTGAAGTAATCGAATTACAAGTTTTACGCATAATTCAAGAGACGTTAACCAATGCTCGCAAACACAGTGAAGCGAATATCGTACGTGTGTGGATGAAGGGAGATGAAAAGGGTCATTACACGGTAGTAATA
>CAYXVH010000313.1:0-3721 GCA_964468615.1 uncultured Thiotrichales bacterium
CATAGGTCGCCGGTTCTTCAGCACCAGTGACACCGTCACCGATAATCCCGGACAGAAACAGGGTGAAATCACCGCCGCCATACATGATGGAGTAGCCACACACCATGTACATGGTGCTAGCCACTGCATAAAGTGCAATATTCTTAGTCAGAATTTCAGCTGTGTTCTTAGACTGCACTAGACCTGCTTCTAACATGGCAAAACCTGCGGCCATGAACATTACCAATGCACCGCACATCAAGAAGTAAAAGGTATCGAGTGCATATTGCAATTCAAATATATTATTTTCCACAATTCCCTCCTATTAGGAATTTTTTATAAGTATTTAGAGTGCGTCTGAGCCAGTTTCCCCAGTTCGTATTCGCACTGCTTGCTCAAGAGATGAAACAAAGATTTTCCCGTCTCCAATCTTTCCTGTATTAGCCGCTTTACTGATGGCTTCGATAACAGAATCTAAAAGGCCACTATCGATTGCGATTTCAAGCTTTACCTTTGGCAAGAAGTCGACTACATACTCTGCACCACGATATAACTCGGTATGTCCTTTTTGTCTGCCAAAGCCTTTAACTTCTGTAGCAGTTACACCTGCTACACCAATTGCAGATAAAGCTTCGCGTACATCATCAAGCTTAAAAGGCTTAATAATTGCTGTAACAAGCTTCATAATTTTTCTCCTGTGTTCATTTTTATATTTAAAAATTTGTTTTATACCCGTGCCGAAATACACGACACAATTATAATTTTTTAGCTACTTAACTACCCCATTTCATGATGTCGAAGCTACGGTGGATGCCCACGTAAGCTGATGTTTCATCACCGTCACCTGGCGGCGTAGAAAGATCACCACCATCACTGGTTAAACCAGCAGGATCATCCCCTAAGTCGGTTTGCACAACGGCTGCTGTAACATCAAAACCTGCTACTTCAAAGCCATAGCCCAGCTCAAAGTATTCTCCGAGTTGATCGTCTGCATCATCACCAAATGCGCCATAGGTTAAATACACACCATTCCAACCCACAGTGGCGGCAAGAAAGTCGTATTCATCGCCTTCGATATTTCCGTTATCATCAACAAACTTTCCGTTGTAATCACCCTTGGTATATTCAAGATCTAATGACCATAGATCGTTCGACCAACCGGCATAAAAGTTCGCTTCGTTGTACTCATTATCAAAGCTATCCGAATACTGGTAACTCGTACCTCCTGCGCCTAGATAAAATCCATTTGAGAATTCATGTACATAGCCTGCATAGAGGTCGTACTCAACGCCATCATCCACATCGGCAATCCAAGTGCCGGCATAAAAACCACCGACCTCTAAATCAACACCACCGTTACCCGATGCCGTATCGTTCTGCACAATGCCGCGGAAGATGTACTCAGACAGAATCCCTGCGTTTCCTGAAAGCGTCGCTTCGGCTGATGCGGTTGTGGATAGCACTGCTGTGCTTGCCGCCAGAACTGTTGCCAGAACGGTAGAAGTACCAAAGTGCTGTAGTTTCTTATTCATCTAAATTTCCTCCCTAAAAGGCGTTGTTTATATTTCAGTTTTACAACTGCAATTACTAATGCACGGCGCGTGCCAACTATTTAATTCATATATATCAATAAGTTATTTATATATTAAATGAACTGCACCAAAATAATGCACCTTTAAAACGCAAGGGTGCACTATTAAGGTGCGCTGTTTTTTTTGATGATTCCGTTAAACTAGTGACTTAGACATAGGAGACGATGGAATGAAATTTGACACTGGGGCTTTAGACCACACTGTAAGCGAGATCGTGCGCAAAATTAGCTCAGCCGTACCTGAAGATTTAAAAACTGCAAAAGCAGGATTGGAAAAAAATGCACGCGCTACCGTGGAAGGCGCTTTTCAACGCCTAGATCTAGTTACTCGTGAAGAATTTGATGTGCAAGTCATGCTGCTATCAAAAAGCCAACAACGCGTTAAAGAACTTGAGCAACGAATTTACGATCTGGAAGAAGTTATTAAAAAAAAATAAACTACAACGAGTAATAACTCATAATAAAAATAATTTCTAATGAGTCTTGCTACTGTCTATTCTCGTGCGCAAACGGGTATGGATGCGCCCTTGGTAACCGTTGAAGTCGATCTTTCAAACGGATTACCAGGTTTATCTATCGTTGGTTTGCCTGAAGCCGCGGTTAAGGAAAGTAAAGATCGTGTTCGCGCAGCGCTACTGAATTCAGGATTTGAATTTCCCACACGGCGTATCACCGTAAATCTAGCGCCAGCAGATCTTCCCAAAGAAGGCGGAAGGTTTGATCTACCTATTGCTATGGGAATTTTAGCTGCATCCAAACAATTACCTAAAGAGCCTCTAACATCTTACGAGTTCCTAGGTGAACTAAGTTTAAGTGGCGAGTTGCGCGCAGTTCATGGTGTATTGCCTGCTGCAGTTGCAAGTGGCAAAAAACAACGCGCAGTCGTGGTGCCAAGAGATAACGGTAGCGAAGCATTGCTTGCAAAACAAACCACCATCTTTGCTAGTAATAACTTGCTAGAACTTTGCGCACATTTATCCGGGCAGGAATTACTAACTGCTTACGAAAATCAAATCGAGTCTAGTCAAAGCATAGAAACATTAGATCTTTATGATGTGCGCGGCCAACATCGTGCAAGACGCGCATTAGAAGTAGCCGCCGCAGGTTCGCATAATATGTTAATGGTAGGGTCGCCTGGTAGTGGCAAGACTATGTTGGCGAGCCGTCTACCCAGTATTCTGCCGCCACTGGGTGAAACTGAAGCGGTAGAGTCTGCGACAATTTACTCAATAAGCCATGGAGGCTTCTCTCGTGATCTATGGGGTATTCGCCCATTTCGCGCTCCGCATCATACGGCGTCAGGAGTCGCATTAGTCGGTGGAGGTTCCTATCCTATGCCAGGAGAAATTTCCCTAGCGCATCACGGCGTTTTATTTCTAGATGAGCTTACTGAATTTGATCGACACGTTTTAGAAGTGCTGCGTGAACCTTTAGAAACAGGCTACATTGCAATATCCCGGGCCGCGAGACAGGTGCAGTTCCCTGCACGCTTTCAACTCGTTGCTGCAATGAATCCATGTCCACAAGGTTGTGATATTGATGTAAATGGAAATTGCGCCTGCACTCCAGAACAAATTCGCCGATACCGAGGCCGCATCTCTGCACCTCTGCTGGATCGAATTGATATACACATTGATGTACCGCGTGTTGCTAAAGAACAGCTAAAACAAAAAACACCCAACAACAGCGAAACAAGTCATGACGTACAAGCGAGAGTTTGCGCTGCGCGAGAGCTGCAAATTCATCGACAGCAAAAGCCCAATGCCTACATGACCAACAAAGAAATTGAGAAATTTTGTGCGCTTAATGACGACTGCGATAAACTTATGGATAAAGCATTTGAACAACTAGGATTATCTGCACGCGGCTACCACCGCACACTTAAACTCGCGCGAAGCATTGCAGATCTAGATATTTCGGACAGCATCGAAACTAATCACCTCAGCGAGGCGATTAGTTATCGACAATATGACCGCTTATTAAATAAATAAGTTAAAAAGAAAAGATTGAAGTTAAGTATAGCTCTACTGTACAGATTCCAGCATATAATCAACGACCTTCTTAATATCGTCGTCAGAAAAGTCTGCACGACCACCCTTAGCAGGCATCGCACCAATACCATTTATTGCGCTAGAATAAAGTGCATCTTCA
>CAYXVH010000314.1:0-3435 GCA_964468615.1 uncultured Thiotrichales bacterium
CAAAGGTATAAGTGAGCATCTATTTTCAGTATTACGTGATGTTATCTATGTGAATGATGAGATTAATTCTAATCCGAAACTTGATTTGAATACTTCTGAAGGAATTACCGATGCTGTATTTCATATTCTACGAAATGCGGATGTCCTGCAGCCTAACACTGAACCCAAATTAGTGGTTTGCTGGGGTGGTCACTCAATTGGTAGAAAAGAATATGACTATTCTAAAGAGGTAGGCTATGAATTAGGCTTGCGTGGTTTAAATATTTGTACAGGTTGCGGCCCTGGCGCAATGAAAGGGCCTATGAAAGGCGCAACCATTGGGCATGCAAAACAACGTATTAAAAGCTCACAGTATTTAGGTCTTACCGAACCTGGGATTATTGCTGCTGAGCCTCCAAATCCTATTGTTAATGATTTGGTTATATTACCCGACATTGAAAAACGTTTAGAAGCATTTGTTCGCCTTGGACATGCAATGATTGTGTTTCCTGGCGGCGTTGGTACTGCAGAAGAAATTTTCTATACCCTGGGTATATTATTGCATCCAAGCAACCAAGACGTTCCCTTCCCATTAATTTTTACCGGACCAGAAAGTGCTAAAGACTATTTTATAGAAATAGATAACTTTATCTTAAGCACTTTAGGCGTAGAAGCTAAAAAGTTTTATAAAATTATTATTGCAGACTCTAATGCGGTAGCGAAAGAAGTTCAAAGTGGTATTAACAAAGTAAGCGAATATCGTGAAAATAAAAATGACGCTTACTACTTTAACTGGACACTCAACATAGATCCAATTATGCAAATGCCCTTTATTCCTAGCCATAAAAATATGCTGGCCTTACAGTTACATCACAATCAAGAAAAATATCAACTTGCTGCAAACATTCGCAACGCCCTATCTGGAATTGTTGCAGGTAACGTAAAAGAAGAAGGTATTAAAGCTGTGGAAGAAAAAGGTCCATTTAAAATCAAAGGTGATCAGAAAATTCTGAAACCTTTGTCCACATTACTAGAGTCTTTTGCTGTTATGCAGCGAATGAAAATCTCAAGCAATGGCTACATACCTTGCTATGAAATTGAAGGCGAATAAGATTAGGGTTGCTAACTTAATAAAGTAGCTAAATACACTAGCTTTATTTCCAAAAATCCCATATTTCGTGGTAAGTAACACCCTCTTTAATAATGGTGCGTATTCCTGCGTGCCGATTATGGTTCTGAACTTTATCGACTGCATAGTTATATGCTTTGGAGCCATCAGCTCCTTCTCGCACATGAAAATGCGTCACCAAATGCCAACCTTGGCTATTTAACATAGCAGTACCTAAACCATTCAGTGATTCGATTTCTGCGGAATTATCCAACATTGAATTCCAACCTTATCTTACAAATTACGTATAAATATATTAAATACATATACCTATAAGATTTTTAGTATATATAGACTTTTAAAATGTTTTAGCGGCTTACCGACGTTTTGTAGAAACTAAACTACAAGTGGTTGCATGTAACAACAAATGAAAAGACAGCAAATGAGTGGTTATTCAATAAAAATCATTAGCTTGTGTATTGCTAATCTACTATCGTTGCAAAAACATTAGCTATGCACTTCCTTGTACATAACTATTAGTCAGAAAAGTATTTATATTTTTCCATCCAAGCCCATTTGATAATATTTATGTGTAATCTCTTCTTGATTTTCTAACAACCAATCAATATTTGGCTCATTATTCATTGCTTTATGAATTGCACTCGCCATTGCTTTACGATGAATATCAAATAAAATTTTATGGTCAAGATCATCTGCTTTAGCAACCAAAGGATTTAACCAAACTGAAACAATAATTCCGATATCGTTAGCTTTTTCTTTAGGAATATCTCCAGCACGTACCGCATCTAACACACCATTTGCAATCGCAGCTTGAACAGTGCCCATTAAAATATTGGTATAACGCTCATCTTTAACGGTGACTTTGCTTACCATAAGCGTTGCTGGGCGCACTTGAATATCTGTATTCATAATGGCAAGCACTCTTGAATGACCTTTAACCTGATCTCCAAGTAAAGTTGCAAACGCTGTACCTACAGGACCATCAAGCTCGCCAATAACAACTTCAGGTTCTGCAGCCGTTCCTGCTGGTCCACCTGCAATTAATGCTTCACCTACTCGCATTCCGATTCTTCCAGACATATTTTGCTCCCTTAAGATATTTAAAAAATGAAATTAGCGCGTTTAACTTATGCTGCCGCACTTCGACTTGATCGCTTACGCTCAATTTCTTTTAAGAATTTTTTACGTAGGCGTATGCTGTTAGGCGTAACTTCAACCAACTCATCTTCTTCGACAAATTCAAGTGCTTGTTCAAGAGTATGTCGAATTGGTGTAGTTAAAGTAATCGCTTCATCGGTTCCGGATGCGCGAACATTTGTGAGTTGTTTGCCTTTGATTGGGTTCACTGCTAAATCGTTATCGCGGTTATGAATCCCAATAATCATTCCCTCATATACTTCAATCGCAGGGCCAATAATTAAACGTCCTCGCTCTTGTAAAGCATAGAGCGAATAGCCAAGTGCCTTACCCGACACCATAGAAACCAACACTCCATTCTGGCGTTTAGCAACTGGGCCAGCTTTCACCGGCCCATAATGATCAAATATGTGCGTCATAATGCCGCCGCCTGAAGTCATGGTCATAAACTGAGAGCGAAAGCCAATCAAACCACGTGCAGGAACAATAAATTCAAGTCTAACTCGACCTTTACCGTCTGGCTCCATATTTTTAATTTCAGCACGTCGCTCACCAAGTTCTTCGAGCACAGAACCTTGATGATCCGTTTCACAATCAATTACTAACTGCTCATACGGTTCATGCATCACGCCATCTATTTCTTTGCGTATCACTTCAGGACGCGATACACCCAGCTCAAAACCTTCTCGTCGCATCGATTCGATTAATACACTTAAGTGCAATTCACCACGCCCAGATACTTTAAACTTATCTGCCGTGTCACCCTCTTCCACTCGTAACGCTACGTTATGAATGAGTTCTTTATCTAATCTCTCTCTAATATTACGGCTAGTTACATATTTACCGTCTTGTCCGGCAAAAGGTGAATCGTTCACTTGGAAAGTCATACTGATGGTAGGTTCATCAACAGATAGTGGCGGCATAGCTTCGACGGCTTCTGGAGAGCAGATGGTGTCAGAAATATTCAACCCATCAATGCCGGTGATACAAATAATTTCGCCCGCTTCTGCCTGTTCAGCATCCACGCGATCTAAACCATGATAGGTCATTACATTTAGAATTTTCCCACTGCGAGTTTTATTATCCGCGTTGGCAACCGCAACTGGCATATTTTGCTTTATCACGCCACGAGTGATACGGCCTACGCCGATTACACCGACATAACTATTGTAATCCAATGCACTAATTTG
>CAYXVH010000315.1:0-2735 GCA_964468615.1 uncultured Thiotrichales bacterium
GCAGAAAAATGCATGCCACCGTAAATATCAGGATTATCTGTTTCATTATTCAGCTACCTAACAATTATTACTATGCGTATTTGCATTGATATCATGCTATACGTGTAGAACCTTCAATGTCCGCTTTGGGTCGTTAGCGGTCATTGTGAACATGTTAATTATTGAATCCAACCAGAGATTCTCCCGTTAATGGTTTAATTTATGTCCGCTTTCGGCCATAAACGGACATTCAAATTTCTTTGACGCCAATAAATCAAGATGGATTTATCTATCTTATTTATGCTAATTCCACCTTGAAATCTATAAATTTAACCCTATATATAGTCTTATCTACTTACTAGTTTAATTATCAGGATTGGTTATGAACGAAACTGTGTCATCTTCTGCAGAAGAATCTTCAATAGCAAAGAATTTGAAATCTAAATCGATTTGGATGCGCCTGCTATTTATGCTGGTTATAATTTTTCTGTATTCAGTTTCTAGAATAGTAGTAGGAGCAGTAATCGTTGTACAGTTTTCCTGGGTGTTGTTTACTAGCGAAACTAATCAGAAACTACAAGAATTTGGTAAATCGCTTGCCACGTATACTAATCAGATAGTTCTTTATCTAACGTTTAATACTGAGGAACGACCGTTTCCATTTGATGTGGATTGGCCAAATTAGAAATAATCTTATTGTATAATGTCTGCTTTCAGCCATAAGCGGTCATAGGCTAGGCTACTAAAGTACGGCGTACACTTGCGTATTCTTTTATTCATCTTTCACAATATAAAGAAAGCCCGCTTTGATGGCGGGCTTTCAATGTAGGGGACAATAGTGAAATACTGTTTAGACCTATAAATCTGCATAAGTGAATTATTTACACGATGTTAGTGCATGCATGCACTAAAACAGCTCGTAATATCTATTTAATCTATGATTTTAAAATTTAGAACCTTTCCCTTCCAAACCCATCTTAAGCGATTCATTAACTTCTGGGGGCAACCTTGGGGGCATGTTTTTAATGCAAGAGCGTTCCTGCACTACTATATAAGCATGAAATGCTCAAACACGGTTGTTGAGATAACAACCAGAGCTGACCTCAGATTTGATTTAGCCTTTGGAACGTATTTAAATAACTGTAAGTTATATTGTTACATACGATTTCTTTGACGCAGATCAGTTACGAAACTAACTAATCGAATTAGAATTTCACGTTTACATTAATTCCAGTTAGTTTACATATAAATGAAACTCTTACGAAAGATAGTTATATTTACTATGATTTTGGTGATGCCAGTTTCATCGTGGGCTACAGTAATGATGACTTCACATTGTCAAACTTCTGATAACACCTCACATTCGAATACTACACAAATGGATGACGGTGAATCCATGCATTTGCATCATCAAATACCATCTCCAGAGTCTAATCATCAATCTAACTGTGAATGTGACGACAATTTAAATTGCTCTGTATCTGGGTGTAGTACTACTGCTTTGTTAAATGGAATTATGATGGGTCCTTACAATTCAGATAATCCTATATATCAAAGAGTACAGTCTCACGTAGAACCATCAGAGCCTAATCTGCTTTTCCGACCCCCTATCTAACTCTCCTAATTCCGCTTCAGCGAAATGCCATTGGTTTTGACGTGACACGCGTGAAGACCATGGCGATAACTTAAGTTATTTAATCGTTACGTTTATAGGTAACACCCCTATGGGTGCTTAATTATTAGGAGATACACATGAAAACATTTACAACTACATTGCTAGTGCTCTCTATGAGCATGACAACAATTATGACCACGACAGTTTCTGCGGTAGAAAAGGAGCAAAAAGGTTCAACAAGTTCAGAAACGCAGACGGGCCATGCGCACAGAGAAAAAATGAATACACATATGAAGATGATGAAAATTCAAATGCAAGCTATCCATGAAGAAACTGATCCAGAAAAACGCAAGGTGCTCATGCAAGCACATCGCAAAAGCATGCACGAAGGCATGGAGATGATGCATGGTATGGGCGGCCACGGGATGATGGGTATGATGCATGGTGAAAGACATAAAGGCATGGGAAGTAAGGCAGGTAAAATGAGCGAAAATGAACACGATCATGGTATGAAAAATATGGATGAACAAACATGTATGGAACGCATGGAGCATCGTATGGACACGATGCATATAATGATGGAACAAATGATGCAGCATGAAGATGCAATGCATCAGCATTCCAAAAACTAATTGTTGAGTAGCTGCAAAGCGTTTGGTGTAGATCGAATCAAGCTAAATCGTTGATTTTAATTAAGGCTAAACGCTTATGCAGCACAGCTCGTGTTCCGTAAATCGTTGCAATTTTATTAAAGAAGAAAAGTATGTCGCACCATGATGGAGATTTTTTTACGCAGTGAGGTTTTGGCTTTGGTCATTGGTCTGTCGAGATTGTACTCTGGATTGTTATCATTGTTTTAGTTGTAGTTTTAATAAAAGCAGCTACCGGGGCTAATAAAAGTTAATGCAATAATTGCAAATAGCACCAAATCGAGTTACCTTAAGTTTGATATGAAACGTTGGCGTAAAATAGTTATATTCACAATGATATTGGCATTGCCAATTTCTATATGGGCTAGTGTTTCTATGGCCTCACATTGCCAATCTTCGGATGACACATCACATTCTATGCAAATGAATGATGGTGATATGCACGCTCATATGCATGATCAAATATCTTCACAAAATTCAAATAATAATTC
>CAYXVH010000316.1:0-21035 GCA_964468615.1 uncultured Thiotrichales bacterium
CTCGATGGTGAACCGTTAGCTCCCGAAGATTTACACGGCTGAACTCGCGTGAACACCGGCCGCATATCCAGGGATACATCTTCAGTGCTCTTTCGCGGTAACTCTTATCTCTCTCTTCACTGTCACTACGAACCTTTGCAACGATTCGGTCAAGTTTGTCCATAGCAGTCATTTAACAGCTTTGTTTTGATAATTCCAACCTAGCATCTCCAGAATTTTAACTCTGAATGTCTGTTTTCGGCCATAAATAGACATTAGTTACTAGAGCGTGACTCAGATCAATGAATCTCTCGGTAATTATGAATAACCTGCTTATGGAGCATGGGAGGAAACCATAATTATGAAAACATTTAAAATATTCGATGTAATTGTCGTTGGGATGTTCTTATTTGGACTAGCATTTGCATTATCCCATCTAATTTCTAATCAAGATGCTCCGTTAGCAAATAACATTATAGAAGTGTCGCCAGACAATAATCATTCGTTAAGCCCTGTCAGCTAAAGCCAGCTATTAGTATCTATAGTTATCAACTTCTGAATGTCCGGTTTCGGCCATAAACGGTCATTTGACAATATATTTAGATAAAACATTATAGCCATTCCCATCTAATATAAGAAAATAACCTTCAACTGTTGTGTAAGTTACAATCCACAATACTTATGGGCGAACTTCTATAATATTGATATCTTCTTTTTTAAATATTTCCTCTATTTTTTTAACATCGCTATTTAGTGCTTTTTTTTGCAAATCAACCAAACCAAGAGTTCTTGCAGACACCTGAACTTTGGCTAAGTTTGAACTGAATGGATCAGTGCTATAGATAGTTTTTCCATCTTCTGTACTTGAAAATGAAAAATTATTCTTATCAATTAAAGCTGCGAAAGCTGCTACCCAGGTCTTATTACAACCCTTAGTTAAATTATATGATTTAGTACAGCTTACGAAGCCTTTGATTGGAGTCGAAGATTTTGCTTCTGGTAACATTCTTTTGCTTGCGCAAGCAGACATACTAATAACAAGTAAAACGACAATAATTATCTTAATATCCCAAAACGTAATTCCTCAGCTTAAATATTTAATTATCGAATGTCCGCTTTGGGTCGTTAGAGGTCATTCTAGTAAAAATATGATTTGGATACATCATCCTTGACGCGATTCATATGCGCACGGTCGCTACCGGCTCGCTAGAAATTGCATTCTGCATTTCTAGCACTTCCGCCATCCATGACGGTCATCCTTTCTCACGCGACACTTGTGCATCCTGCACATCTCCCATGCACTTACTAAAATTTGTGTAACAGTTCACAGAATACGCATTCAAAAACCACTTGCTCCGTGTAATTGCCCACCAACCACCTAATATAATACATTTATTACTGAATACTTATAATTTAAGGACTATTAAAGCATAGGTTGATGGTATGTTTGATTCAGCTAAACGCTCTCAGCAAGTTGCTGAGGAAGAAGTTCTTCAAGAGCGAAGAAAAAGTTCGGATCGCAGAATTACTGCAGATGAAACTCGTTTTCCATTTATAGATGATGATTGCAAGCTTGTAATGAAAGATAGAAGAAGTTTGGACCGTAGAACTTCAGATACAAGGCTTACAAAAATTCCCTTAAAAAGGGTTAACAAGTTATTCAAAAAATAATGCAAAAAAAAGGCGCATATCGCGCCTTTTTTCAAACTTAAAAATAAGTTTATTCCTCTATAGCCTTCATGCTTAAACGAATGCGCCCTTGCTTATCAATCTCAAGCACTTTCACTTTAATGATGTCACCTTCGGTTAGCTCATCGGTAACATTCTCAACGCGCTCGTTTGAAATTTGTGAGATATGAACCAAACCATCTTTACCAGGTAATACACTTACAAATGCACCAAAGTCCATTATCTTAACGACTTTGCCTTCGTAAATTTTACCTACTTCAACATCAGCAGTGATTTCTTCGATACGTTTCTTCGCATCGTCGCCTGCAGCTTTATCAATCGATGCAATCTTAATTACACCTTCGTCATCAATATCAATAGTAGTGCCAGTTTCTTCAGTAAGTTGACGAATGGTTGCGCCACCTTTACCAATTACATCGCGAATCTTATCTGGGTTAATTCTCATCACGGTAAAGCGTGGTGCAAATTCTGACATTTCTTCACGTGCGGATGATATGTCTTTCGCCATTTCGCCAAGAATATGTAAACGACCTTCTTTAGCTTGACTGAGGGCTTTATCCATAATCTCTTTGGTTATGCCTTCAATCTTAATATCCATTTGCAAAGCAGTAATACCGTCGGTAGTTCCTGCAACTTTGAAATCCATGTCGCCAAGATGATCTTCATCACCCAAGATGTCGCTCAAAACCGCAAAGTCATCACCTTCTTTGATCAAGCCCATCGCGATGCCTGCGACTGGTGCTTTTAACGGTACACCCGCATCCATCATCGACAAGCTGGTACCACATACACTAGCCATAGAACTTGAACCGTTAGATTCAGTAATTTCAGACACTACGCGTAATATGTATGGGAATTCTTCTTCGTCTGGAATTACAGCTTGAATACCACGCTTAGCTAGTTTTCCGTGGCCAATCTCGCGACGCTTAGGCGAACCTACAAAACCGGTTTCACCTACACAGAATGGAGGAAAATTGTAATGCAACATGAACATATCTTTATATTCACCTTCAATTGCATCAATAATTTGTGCATCACGACCAGTACCTAGCGTAGTCACAACAATCGCTTGTGTTTCTCCACGTGTAAATAATGCACTACCGTGTGTGCGAGGTAAAAATCCTGTACGAACGCTAATAGGACGAACCGTATTCTGGTCACGACCATCAATGCGTTTTTCGCCAGAAATAATACGACCACGAACAATTTTCTTTTCTTCTTTTTTGAATGCAGCCAACACATCGGCTTCACTTGGACCATCTTCGCTTACTAAAGACTCAACAATTGCATTGCGTGCTTCACTTACTTTATCTTGACGCTGTAATTTGTCAGCAATTTGATAAGCTTCTCCTAATTGTGATGCACAGGCTTGATTAACCTTAGCTGCTAAAGATTCATCTGCCACTGCTGCTTGCCAATCCCAAGCTGGTGTATTCACTTCTGCTGCGAATTCCTTAATAGCAGTAATGGCTGTTTGTAGATTTTCATGTCCAAACATTACTGCACCTAACATAACTTCTTCTGAAAGAATCTGCGCTTCAGATTCAACCATAAGTACTGCACTTTCAGTACCGGCAACAACAAGATCCAGCTTGGAATTATCTAGCTGTGAATAATTTGGGTTTAGCACATAACTGTTATCTATATAAGCAACGCGTGCAGCACCCATAGGACCGCTAAAAGGTATACCAGAAATCGATAGTGCTGCTGAGGTACCAATCATTGCTGGGATATCAGGGTTAATATCGGTATTCATTGATACAACGTTTGCAATGACTTGGACTTCATTCATAAAGCCCTTAGGAAACATTGGTCGAATTGGGCGGTCGATTAAACGGCAAGTAAGGGTTTCTTTTTCACTAGGACGGCCTTCTCTTTTAAAGAAGCCACCAGGAATTTTTCCTGCAGCATAGGTTTTTTCTTGATAGTTAACGGTAAGTGGGAAAAAGTCGCGACTTGGGTCAGCATCTTTCTTGCCCACTACAGTAACCATTACTGTTGTGCCACCCATATCTACTATTACCGCTCCAGAGGCTTGCCTTGCGATCTCGCCAGTCTCAAGAGTTACTTCATGGTCGCCGTATTTAAATGTCTTGGTTATTTTGCTCACTGATTTTTTCCAATGTTTGATTTACTGTTAATTATTTTCTTACTTTTAAAATATATTCATTCACAAGACAAAATCATATTGCCTATGAAAATAAATACATGCCGTTGATAGAACGAGTTAAAGATACAGACACTGAATACCCTCTTACTATAGAGAGCATTAACAATTAGCGTCTTAAGCCAAGAGAGCTAATTAAATCTTGATATCTTTTTTGGTCTTTTGAACGCAAGTAATCAAGAAGTTTACGACGGTGATTTACCATCTTTAATAAGCCATGACGCGAGTGATGGTCTTTCTTGTGCTTGCTAAAATGATCGCTTAAATGGGTAATGCGTGCAGAAAGGAGTGCTACTTGCACTTCAGGTGAGCCGGTATCGGTACCTTCTCGTTGATATTTCTTTACGATTTCTGACTTGTCTTGTGCTGTAATGGTCATCTTATATTCTTGCCTTATTTTCTCTTGCCATATTTTTTCTGGCCTAATCTTTACGGGCTTTACCCCTGCTTCTTGCAATACTGCCTTTTACCGAGTGCGCGATTCTACCACGTAGGTCCTTACGAACAAGGGAAATCTCTTGGTGTACCTAGTCTCCAAAAACCTAACCTTAAAGAGGTATTATTCGTCTCAATTAAGGGGTTTTGGAGCCATACGTCCGTCTTCACGTATCGTACCTATTCCATAAAATTGCTGATCCATATCATAGATTCTCACCAAACCCTCGTCAGGTAGGTTTGCAAGGTGCATAGCATGCCCATTACGTATATCTACCATTTGATTTTCATCAATTAAGATTGCCGGCCAGCCCTGTAGTGCATGGTCAGCTGGCAGTAATGATTGATCTAAAGCTGAAAATCCTTGTTCAGCAAATTGCTCTAACTCACTAAAGTTATACATTCTTGGATCAGTGAATGGCCCTAATGAAGTACGTCTTAATTCTGCTACATGTGCACCGCAAGACAATAATTTCCCAAGGTCCTCAACCAGGGTTCGAATATACGTACCTTTTGAACAATGTACCTGCATGGTTACCAAATCTTGTTGCTGTTCAATCAACTCAAAACTATGAATCTCAACTTTTCTAGGCGCTCGTTCTACCTCTATGCCTTTTCTTGCCAATTTATATAAACGTGAACCTTGATGCTTTAAAGCAGAATACATGGGAGGAATTTGTTCGATACTGCCGGTTAAGCTTGCAGCCTGTTGCAGAATTTGCTCTTTAGTGACCTTAGAAGCATCTCGTTGCTCTAGTATTTCACCGTCCGCATCAGCCGAATCGGTGGTTACTCCAAGTTTTAGAACGACTCGGTATTGTTTGTCTACGGCTAATAGATAATCAGAAATTTTTGTGGTGCGGCCAAAACATATCACTAACAAACCCGTTGCCAACGGATCCAAGGTTCCTGTATGACCCGCTTTCGCAGCATTAAAGATTCGTTTTACTTTTTGCAGTACGCGGTTTGAAGATTCGCCAGCCGGTTTGTCAAAAAGTAATAAACCATTTAGAGCTCGACCTTTATTCTTGTTATTGCCCATTCTTTATTGGCCCACATGTATTGGGAGACTCGACCAGTACGTATTGCTACTTATTAAGACTTTTTTGAATGAGTTGATCGATGCGATCGCCCTTGGCTTCCGTATCGTCAACAATGAATCGTAACTCAGGCATTTTTCGTAAACTTAAAATTTTACTTAACTGTGATCGCAAATACCCACTGGCACTTTGCAGACCTTTAATCGTCTCCGCAGCATCTTGTTGTATATCCATAGGGCTGAAATACACTTTTGCTGTACCTAGATCTTTACTTACCACAACATCGTAAATAATAATTTCAGATACACGCGGATCTTTTACTTCATTACGTAACATTAATGTAAGCTCACGACGCAGTTGTTCGCCGACGCGTAGGGGTCTAGATGATTGTTGTTGCATTTGGATAAATGCTTTTAATAAAGGTTGTCGTTTTAAATTGTTCTAGCAATTTCTGTACGTTCGTATACTTCTATCTGGTCGCCTGGCTGAACATCATTATAGTTTTTAACCGCGATGCCGCACTCTGTGCCTGATTTAACTTCATTCACATCATCTTTATGACGACGCAACGATTCTAACTCGCCTTCAAATACGACCACGTTGTCACGCAACACACGAATTGGGTTGCCGCGTTTAATCATTCCTTCAACTACCTGAGTTCCAGCTACTGCACCCATTTTCGATGATCTAAACACATCTTTAACTTCAGCAAGACCAATAATTTCTTCGCGTAGTTCTGGCGAAAGCAATCCGCTCATAGCCAACTTCACATCATCAATCGCTTCATAAATAATGCTGTAATAACGAATCTCGACACCAACATCAGATGCAGTTCTCTTTGCAGCACCATCGGCACGCACATTAAAACCAATCATTACCGCTTTAGATGCTTCGGCAAGATTTACATCAGATTCATTAATACCTCCCACAGCTGCCATTACAATCTTAACTCTAACCTCATCTGTGGAAAGTTTTTCAAGAGAATCTTTCAACGCCTCCGCACTGCCTTGAACATCAGCTTTAATCATGACATTAATCGTAGCGGCAGCACTATCACCCATCTGACTGAATGCGTCTTCAAGTTTAGTGGCTTGTTGCGCAGCAAATTTCGTATCTCTTGATTTGCTTTTGCGTACATCGACAATTTCGCGCACCTTGCGCTCATTGGCAACAACGATAGCATCCTCACCTGCATTGGCAGCACCAGATAATCCTAAAACCATTACTGGAGTAGATGGCCCGGCCGTTTCAACTTCTTTACCGTTTTCATCAAACATGGCACGAACACGACCAAACTCTTCGCCGGTTAACAGCATATCACCTTTAGATAACATCCCTTGTTGTACTAACACGGTTGCAACTGGTCCACGACCTTTATCTAAACTTGATTCAATCACTATGCCTGAGGCAGGACCGTGATCTACCGCTTTTAATTCTAGAATTTCAGCTTGTAATGAAATAGCTTCTAGCAATTCATCTATACCTGCGCCCGTAAGTGCTGAAACATTCAAAAAGATCGTATCGCCACCCCATTCTTCTGGTAACACTTCTAATGCAGCAAGTTCATTGCGTACACGCTCAGGATCAGCATCTTGTTTATCTGTTTTATTCACTGCAACAATCATCGGCACACCTGCAGCACGCGAGTGCTCCACGGCTTCTTTTGTTTGCGGCATTACACCATCGTCTGCCGCTGCAACTAAAACAACAATATCCGTCGCTTTAGCTCCTCTTGCACGCATTGCAGTAAAGGCTGCGTGACCTGGTGTGTCAAGGAAAGTAATCGTTCCTTTGTCAGTGCTAACACTATAAGCACCAATATGCTGAGTAATTCCACCCGCTTCACCCGAAGCCACTTTGGTTCGGCGAATATAATCAAGCAATGAAGTTTTGCCGTGATCAACATGACCCATAACGGTTACAACAGGGTTTCTAACCAGCGCTTTCGAGTCATCATATTCAACTTGCAACACTGTATCTTCAACACTTGAAGCTTCCATCGGTTTTGCTTCGTGACCCATTTCCTCTACCACAAGGATCGCTGTATCTTGATCAAGAATTTGATTGATGGTGGCCATTACGCCCATTTTCATCATCACGCCAACCACTTCAGCCGCTTTAATTGCCATCTTTTGTGCAAGATCAGCAACCGAAATATTCTCTGGTACTAAAATTTCACGCTTAACCGGTTCACTTGGCATTTCGAACTGGTGTTTATCACTAGGAGCAACCTTGCCTGGGCGACGGTGCTTAGGTTTTGCTTTACGCTTACCGCGCTTGTCACTTGCAACATGTAACTCTTGGCGCCTTGGTTTATTAGGCTTCTTAGCTGCAGGTTTTTTATCTTCTTCCGGTTTTTCGGGGGCTGGAGTAACCACTCTTATTCCAATCGGAGCAGCTAGCTTTTCTTTCTCGACTACATCCTGAGCAAGCACTTCTTGCTCTGATATTTTCTGTTTTTCGATTTCTTCTTGTTTAGCTTTTTCTTCTTTAGCTTTTTCTTCTGCCTCTTTTGTTGCTGCGACTTGCTCTATTTGCGCTGCAATTACAGCTTCTTTAGCAGCCTGCTCTTCAGCACGTTCTTCTTCTTCTTTTGCAGCTTCTTCCAGAACCACGCTTCGCTTCACATAGGTACGTTTTTTTCGTACCTCAACATTTACCGTGCTAGCACCGGTAGCATTGCGCCCTGTTGAACCACCCACTTTTAAAGTAGAAGTGCTTTTCCTTCGCAAAGTAATCTTTTTGCCTTCGCCTGCAGATTCACTGGCAGAATCTTCTGCAGCCTTGCTACGATTATTGCGTAAGTGATCTAGCAATTGCATTTTTTGCTCATCAGAAACCACTTGATTCGCAGCATTAAACTCCAAACCCGCTTCTGAAAGCTGAACTAGCAATTTCTCAACAGGAGTTTTAACTACGTCTGCTAGCTGTTTTACAGTTACTTCACTCATTATTTATTCACTAATAATTTAATATTAAATTTGATTAACTTTCGCGTTACGTTGTAGCGCCTTCGTTTTCAAACCAGGGTGCACGCGCCAACATAATCAACGAACCTGCGCGCTCAGAATCTAAACCTTCTATTTCCAATAGCTCATCAACTGATTGCTCTGCTAAATCTTCCATAGTAGAAATGCCTCTACAAGCTAACTCGAAGGCTAGATCTTTATCCATACCTTCCATATTTAACAAATCGGCAGATGGCTCAACATCGGCAAACTTTTCTTCCGTCACTAATGCAGTAGTAAGCAAAACGTCTCTAGCACGAGCACGCAATTCCTCTACCATTTCTTCTTCGAATTCTTCTACTTCTATTAATTCTTTTGGTGGCACATAAGCCACTTCTTCAACACTAGAAAATCCTTCTTGCGCAAGAATCACTGCAACCTCTTCATCCACATCAAGTTGAGACATAAACATTTCAACAATTTCTCGCGTTTCGGTTTCACTTTTCTCTTCCGCTTGCCCTTCTGTCATAACGTTTAACTCCCAGCCAGTTAATTGACTAGCAAGTTTTACGTTTTGGCCACCACGACCAATAGCTTGAGATAATTTTTCATCTTCAACAGCGATGTCCATGCTGTTCTTTTCTTCATCAACAACAATAGAAGTTACTGCTGCAGGAGACATAGCATTGATGACATATTGCGCCGAATTTTCATCCCACAGAATAATATCAATACGCTCACCAGCCAGCTCGTTAGATACTGACTGCACACGAGAACCTCGCATACCTACACACGCACCTACAGGATCCAATCTTGGGTCATTGGATTTAACTGCAATTTTGGCACGCAAACCGGAGTCTCTTGCCGCCGCGAGCACTTCAATTAAACCTTGCCCTACTTCAGGAACTTCTAACTTAAATAGCTCAATTAAAAACTCTGGAGCAGTTCTAGTTAAAAATAATTGCGGCCCGCGCACTTCTTCACGAACTTCATATAAGAAAGCTCTAACCCGATCACCTGGACGCATCGCTTCACGTGCAATCATGTGTTCACGCGAAATAAACCCTTCTGCATTGCTACCTAAATCAATAAAGGTTCCAGAATGATCACTGCGCTTTACCACGCCCATAACCAATTCGCCGACACGGTCTTGGAAGATCTCTACAATTTGCGCACGTTCGGCTTCACGAATTTTTTGTACGATTACTTGCTTTGCAGTGTGCGCAGCAATTCGACCGAAGGCTACAGATTCAATTGGCTGTTCTATGAACTCACCAACTTGCATGTCTGGATGATTTTGAATCGCATAGCTGTAAAGTATCTGCGTTTCAGTCGATTCAAATTCTGGGTCTTCGTCGTCTAACACTTCCCAACGCCGAAAAGATTCGTATTCGCCAGTCTCACGATCAATCTCCACACGAATATCCATTTCCATGCCATGTTTTTTGCGTGCAGCAGTCGCAAGAGCCGCTTCGATAGCTTGAAATATAATATCTTTTTCGACACCTTTCTCATTTGAGACAGCATCGGCTACAAGTAAAATTTCTTTGTTCATAATTTAAAAATATTAAGTTCCTATACTTAAAAATCTAATACCATAAAATTAATTTTTAGTGCTTAGATTCGGATCTATATCTAAATCTAATTTCGCATTTTTAATTGCCTCTATCGGCACTAAAAATTCTTTACCTTCTTGTGTAACTACCGTTACGTGTTCATCGTCCGCGTTCATTAATATCCCACGGATATTTCTTTGTTCATTTACTGGCCAAATTGTTTTGACCTTTACCTTACTTCCAACTGCATTTTTCATTTGCTCAACACTAAACAACTTTCGATTAATGCCAGGAGAGGAAATCTCCAAGGTATACGGCACTTGCACAGGATCTTCTACATCCAGTACAGCACTAAGTTGCTGACTTACTCGTGAACAATCGTCTAATGTTATACCTTCGCCATGATCAATAAATATTCGTATCTGTGCCGTATTTTCGCTTGCTTGGCATTCTAATCCCCAAAGGTTATACCCCATACCTACAATTACGGGCTCAACAATGGGCACAATTCCATACGGATCATCAAACAACTTCGTTCCACCTAATTTCTCAGCCTAATGCTCTAGGCTCAATAAAAAAATGGGCACACTAAGCCCATTTTCATCCTCATCATTTCCTTATGAGTCTGCTTTTCCACACCTTGCACCAATAAATTGCTAACAAAGTTATGAATAAGCAATAAAAAAGGCCCTCTAGGGGCCCTTCCGAATCATTGAAAAACAATGACTTAGCAAACTAATACACAGCCAGTATAGGTAAAAAAAATCGCGGCTTCAAGCAAAGAGTTTATCTGCTGCCTGTTTCACTGGCTGATGGTGGAAATTAGAGGACGAATCTCCATTCCAGCATGATAAATCCTCGCTCCAATCTGGTTCCAGACACTAAAAAGCCCGAATTAATCGGGCTTTTTGTTTGCCTGAATCGGCAAAGGCTTTTTCAGCGCTTATACGTCTACAATATCATTCTTCATAGAATAAAGGATACAAAGCACTTCGTCTTTTTCCTTTTGGGCCACATTATTTTTATCTAATGCTGCAAGCACGTCATCACATACTGCATTGAATTCAGTATCGTTAATGTTCATACCTGTATGCGCAGTAAGCATATCTTGGCCAGTATATTCTTGAGGTCCGCCAATACCAGAACAGAAAAACTCCCATACCACTTGTTTGACTTTTTCGCCGTCACTATTGACGTATCGGTTTTTAATTTTAGGATTGCTGGTATGGTTCGCCCACACGTCCGCAACTATATTTCTTAACTTGTCACCACCGCCAAGACGGTCGTATAAACTGGCTTCACTCATTTGCAAACTCCTTTACATTCTTATAATTACTATAAACTTCAGCATATACATAGACTATCAAGGCATTATAACGTGTTCTTTGCTTGAGTTGCTAGCCTAAGAAACTCTCAACAGCACCTTAAAAATTCGACGTAACTGCCTGTAAACTAAATATTTATTTCGTGTCCACATTGATAGATGCCAAACATTGGTATGTAAAAAACTTATTCATCCCACATCACATCTTCATTTTGCTCAATAGCTGCCTCTAGTAATTCAATAAGTGGCATTGCTCGTTTATCGATACTCACATAATTTTCACTATCTTCTGAATCTTTAACTTGATCGCTATCTTGATCAATAGCCATCTCTGCTCGCACCGAAGCTTTAAGTAGTTCTAATGCCTTCGGCAAATCTTCAGCTTGAATGGCGCCAGGAATAGTGCCGCTATGGCCCATAGATTTAATGAGTTTTTTAGCTACATCACCAAACATGATGATATTGGCATACGCTTTGGTTTCAAAGGTGATGAGCATGGATTGAACGATATCACGACTAAGCGCTTTAGAAATTTGATTTAGGATAAAGAAAATAAAGAAGTCGCTGTGCGACAGTTACTTTGCGTGTAGGAACCACACGCAAGTTTGGTAGCGGGGGTAGGATTTGAACCTACGACCTTCGGGTTATGAGCCCGACGAGCTGCCAGACTGCTCCACCCCGCATCAATCTGAGCCGCAGAAGTCTACGCAGATAAGCTAAATATTACAAGAAAGTAAATTAGGTGTTCAGCGAGGAAAAATCAATTTTGCACGACTTCGTCACAATTTATTCGCTAGGTGTTTAAAGGCACCGATACGTGATGATTAATTTGCGAATTGTACCCTCTGCAAGTACCCCATACGCACGTATCCCACAGATACCAGAGCTGCACAAACCTAAGCAAAGGCTATACATATCAGGCAGTTTTCTTACTGAAACACATTCACGCAATAATTAAGCAAATAATTCGGGAAGATGAACAATCCCACAATAAGCAAACCATTAATGGAAAGCACAGTATTCGCAACCAATGCATTTTGTGTCCCCAATCTTTGTTCAAGTTCATCAAAGTACATGTATTTTATGACTCGCAAATAATAAAACGCGCCTACTATCGACATTATTACCGCCAAAATCGCTAACCAAATAAAGTTGCTATAAACCAAACTCTGTAATACATATAATTTGGCGTAGAAACCAACCGTTAGTGGCATGCCCGTCATTGAAAACATAACCAATAGCATGATTATTGCTAAACGTGGATGCGATTTCCCTAGGCCTTTAAACTCTGAGAGCGCATCAACATCAGCATCGTCGTTTTTCTTTAATAACAGCAATACACCAAAAGCACCTGCAGTCATTAGCACATAGATTACTGTGTAGAACAACGCTGATGCGTAACCAAAATTCTCACCAGACAAAAACCCAAGCAATACGAAACCGATATGTGAAATAGTAGAATAAGCGAGCATGCGTTTGATATCACTCTGCGCAATGGCAATGACATTACCAAAAATTAAAGACAATACCGCTAAAACCATCAACATCTGCTGCCAATCCACTACCAGCTCCTGCATTCCATCGCTTAATAAGCGAATTGCCATAACAAATGCAGCAAATTTTGGAGCCGTTGAAATAAATAAAGTAACCGCGGTAGGTGCACCTTGGTAAACATCTGGCACCCACATATGGAATGGAACCGCACCAAATTTAAATGCAACCCCAACGACGATAAAAGTTAATGCAAAAATTAAGCCTATGTTAAAATCATTAACATTTGCTAAATACGCATTGATTTCACTCAGACTCAATGTGCCGGTAACTCCATACATAATAGACATGCCGTATAGCAGCATGCCTGAAGCAATCGCGCCGAGAACAAAATATTTTATCGCGGCTTCTGCAGCATCATTAGAGTCACGGATATATGCAACTAAGGCGTACAAACACAAAGACAGCAACTCCAAGCCTAAATAAATAGTTATAAAATTTTGCGCCGAAGCCATCACTAACATTCCCAGTGTGGCGAACAATCCCAATATGTAAAATTCTGGACGAGAATGACTGCGGTTCACCAAATAGGGCCGCGCATAGATAAAAATCACCGCAACGGTAACGCACACTAACAACTTAATAAGTTTTGCCAACTCATCTTGTACATACATTCCATTAAATAGCACCACATCAGGCCGCTTAATTCCTCGCAGAATCAAAAATACCATTCCAAGCAAAGTTGCCAAACTCAATACAAAAGTAAGATATTCACTTTTCCGACCTGTAAATAGACTCATCATCAATATAGCCGACGCCGCAATTAGCAATGCTATTTCGGGCATCACCACTAAAGATTTTGCCAGCATAGCGAACAAACTTGAAAGTGAGTCGATTGAATTTATATCTAAGCTATCCATTACGATTATGTCGTTCTACAAAGGGAGGTTAGTTTGTTGCGCTTGATACAAAAGATGTGAAACCGATGCATCCATCATTTCAATTAGTGGATCTGGCCAAAGACCAATCCATAAAACAAATATCGCGAGAACAAACAAACAGAAAAATTCGCGACCATTTACATCTTTAAGTTTAGCCACTTCATCATTACCTACTTCACCAAACACCACGCGTTTAACCATCCATAACGTATAAGCTGCACCTAAAATTAAAGTGGTTGCGGCTAAAAATGCAAACCAAACATTGGCTTTAAAGCTCGCCAATATCACCATAAACTCTCCGACAAAACCTGAGGTTCCTGGCAAACCCGCATTAGCCATGGCAAAAATTACAAAAAAAGTTGCAAACTTGGGCATAGAGTTTACTACGCCACCGTAATCCGCTATTTGTCGACTGTGCATACGGTCATACAAAACACCTACACACAAAAACATGGCGCCGGATATGAAGCCATGTGAAATCATTTGTACCATGCCACCTTGTAATGCGAGCTCAGAATATGAACTGTTATTTGCGGCCAATTTAAAAATTACAAAAAAACCAAGTGTGACAAAGCCCATATGCGCAATCGATGAATATGCGATTAACTTTTTCATATCTCTTTGCGCCAAGGCGACAAAGCCGATATACACCACTGCAATCAGCGAGACTGCTATGACTAAATAAGCCAACTGATTACTTGCATAAGGGGTGATAGGAATACTAAATCTCAAAAAGCCATAACCACCTACTTTTAGCATGATGGCAGCCAAGACCACTGAACCGCCGGTAGGCGCTTCCACGTGAGCATCTGGCAACCAGGTATGCACTGGCCACATAGGAATTTTTACCGCAAAAGCAATGAAAAAAGCTAAAAACAAAAACAGTTGTTGAATTTCATTAAATCGAGCGAGTTGCAATGCCGCGATCTCAAAGGTCCCAGCATTTAAATACATATAAATTAGCGCGATCAACAAAAACACTGAACCAAAAAAGGTGTACAAAAAGAACTTTATCGTTGCATAAACTCTTCTTGGCCCACCCCACATACCAATGATTAAAAACATTGGAATCAACATGCCTTCAAAGAAGATATAAAAAAGAATTGCATCTAGTGCACAGAATACTCCAATCATCAGTCCTTCTAAGATAAGAAAGGCTGCCAAATATTCAGCAATACGCTCACGAGCTATTTCCCAACCGGCAATAATCACTAACACGGTTATTACCGTGGTTAATAAAATTAACGGCACTGAAATACCATCTACGCCCAAGGCATAGTAAATATTGAACGCATCGACCCATGGGATTTGTTCATAGAACTGCATTGCATACTGGCTACTATCAAAACCCCTCATTAAAACAATGCTGACCACTAGAGTAGCTAGCGCAATAATTAATGACAGCCATCTTGCTATATCAATAGATACTTTTTTTGCTGCCAGCACTAACAAACCACCAACAATAGGCAGCCAGATCAATATGCTTAAGATAGGTAAAGAATTAAACATTGCTACTATTGTAGAAATACCTTGCTTAACAAAATTAATAAACCAATGATCATGGCAAAGGCATAGTGATATAGGTAACCCGTTTGCATAGTTCGCACTTTAGTAGAGAACCAATTTACGATCTTTGCTGAACCATTTACCATCAAGCCATCAATTAGCAATCGATCACCAAAAGAATCACAAAATGCAGCCATCTTTCGTGCACCGCTGGCAAATAGCATTTGATACAGCTCATCAATGCCATATTTATTCAATAGAACTTTGTATGGGATTTGTAGTTTTTGTTTTAGGCTTTCTGCCAATTGCGGCTGTTTCAAATATAAAAACCAAGCACAGATAATTCCGGCAAACGCCAAGTAGACGGCATACCCTTGGAATGCGTGTGCAACGAAAGAGCCAATCCCGTGATAATGCTCTTTAAGTTCGGCAACCGCATGATGATGCTCGGCGACAAATATACTTTGAGCAAAATAGTCGCCAAACACGAACGTTCCAATAAATAGCCCAGCAAATACTGAAGGAATGGCCAATAAAATAAGTGGAATAGTAATTACTTTAGGACATTCTTTTACATGCTCTTCGGTATGTTTATCCATGCGTGACTCGCCATGGAACACTAAGAACAATAAACGGAATGAATAAAACGCCGTGACAAATACACCTGCTAAGACTAACCAGTACGCAAACTCTGCGGCAGGTAAATTAGAATGATGCACCGCTTCAATAATGGAGTCTTTAGAAAAGAAACCCGAAAAACCTGGGAACCCAATCAGTGCTAACGTACCGATGAACGCTGTCCAATAGGTAATTGGCATATATTTACGCAAGCCGCCCATATTTCGTATATCTTGCTCGTGGTGCAGCGCGACAATGACTGAACCGGCGCCTAAAAATAACAAGGCCTTAAAAAAGGCATGTGTAAACAAATGGAAGATAGCTATTGAATACGCAGATGCCCCTAATGCGACTGTCATATACCCTAATTGCGATAAAGTTGAGTAAGCAACGACTCGCTTTATATCGTTCTGCACAATACCCACTAAACCCATAAAGAATGCGGTAACTGCACCAATTATAAGCATGAAATTTAGCGCGGTATCACTAAGTTCGAATAATGGTGACATCCGCGCCACCATGAAAATACCTGCCGTTACCATAGTCGCCGCATGAATCAGGGCGGATATTGGTGTTGGGCCTTCCATCGAATCTGGCAACCAAACATGCAATGGCACCTGAGCAGATTTACCCATCGCACCCACAAATAATAGCAAACAAATTACTGTCATCACTGGCCAGTGAATATTCTCGGTAATTGCAAAGGTCTGTGTATTAATCAAAGGCGCTTGAGCAAATACAGATTCGTAATCCAAACTATTAAATACTGCCAAAACCGCAGCTATACCTAATAAAAATCCAAAGTCCCCGACCCTATTGACTAAAAATGCCTTCATATTGGCAAAAATAGCGCTATCTCTTGTATACCAAAAACCAATTAACAAATAAGAAACTAATCCAACCGCTTCCCAGCCAAAGAAGAGTTGTAAAAAGTTATTCGCCATTACCAGCATTAGCATTGAGAAAGTAAACAGCGAGATATACGAAAAGAAACGTTGGTAGCCAGGATCATCATGCATGTAGCCTATGGTGTAGATATGCACCATTAAAGACACAAAGGTCACTACTAACATCATCGTGACCGTTAGCGGATCTATTAGAAAACCAATTTTAAAACTAAAATCTCCAAGTGATAACCATTGATAAATATCAATTGACGTATGCGAGATCTGATCAAAAATAACTTGTTTAAATACAAGCAGACTTAAGACAAATGACATAGCCACACCTAGGGTGGTTAACCAATGCGCTCCGCTTCTACCAACAACGCGACCAAACAAACCTACAACGATGGATGCAATCAAGGGCGCGAGAACAATAGTTAAACAAAGTGCTTTCATATCTTCTTTGCTTAACCTTTTAAATTATCAATGTCTTGCACATTAATCGTTGAACGATTGCGGTACAACACAACCAAAATGGCCAAGCCAATTGCCGCCTCAGCTGCTGCCACGGTAAGAATAAAAAATACGAAAACCTGGCCCGCAAGATCATCCAAATAGTATGAAAAAGCTACAAAATTCATATTCACCGCTAACAACATCAATTCAATTGCCATTAACAATAGAATTATATTCTTTCGATTAAGAAAAATGCCTGCAATACTCAGGGAGAATAGAATTGCGCCAAGCACAAGAAAATGCGTCAAAGTAATCATTTTTTAATTATTATTTACTTACTAAACTCAATTTATTTTTAGTTTATTCTCTATCCAGATCCACCAAACGAACGCGATCTTTTCGCTGCGCACTAATTTGCTGATGTGGCTTTTGTTGTTTAGAAACCGTACGTTTCCGTATGGTTAAGGTAATGGCCGCAATAATAGCGACCAATAAAATCACCCCCGCAATTTCAAATGGATACACATAGTCAGTAAACAACAACTTTCCCAACTCTTGAGTGTTACTGTAATCCGCAGGCTTTGCATTAGCTTGCGCATGCTCAAAATTAGACTTAGTCAAAATGATGATCATTTCTGCTGCCATTGCGGCACCCACAATTAACCCTACTGGCAAATACTTTGCATAACCGGCACGCATTTTGGCGATATTGATATCTAGCATCATCACCACAAACAAAAACAACACCATTACAGCTCCGACATATACCAACACTAATACAATTCCTAAAAACTCGGCTTCTAGTAACAACCAAAGCGCACCACTAGTAAAAAACGCTAAAACTAAAAATAAAGCAGCATGCACAGGGTTACGTACCGTTATCATTGCCAGTGCAGATAACACTAGAATTCCGGCGAAAAAATAAAAAACTGTAGTCTGTATTAACATCTAAATTGTATTTTCACTTTCTTGACTTATCTGTATTGAGCATCTGTTTGACGATCTGCTGCAATTTCTTCTTCATACTTTCTTCCTACTTCTAGCAACATGTCTTTCGTCATAATCTCCTGGCCGCGTTCAAAAAATGCGTATTCAAATACACGCGTTTCCACTATGGCATCCACAGGACAAGCTTCTTCACAAAAACCACAATACACACATTTAAATAAATCTATGTCATAGCGTGTTGTACGTCGACTTCCATCTTCGCGTTCTTCGCTATCAATAGTAATGGCAAGTGCTGGGCATACCGCTTCACATAACTTACAACCGATACAACGCTCTTCGCCACTTGGATATCTGCGCAGAGCATGCAAACCACGAAATCTTGGGGATTGTGGCGTTTTCTCTTCAGGATACTGTACGGTAAACTTTTTTGTTGCAAAACGCTTGCCGGTCAGGCTCATGCCTTTCAATAATTCGAATAGCGTGAAACTTTTAAATATGTTTAATAGTGCTCTCATTGCTAATCAAACCATGGCGGTATATGGAAGTATAAAAGTACACCTTCAACGAAGATCCAAATTAATGTAATCGGCAATAACACCTTCCACCCTAAACGCATTATTTGGTCGTAACGATAACGCGGGAATGTGGCACGAAACCAAAGAAAGCAGAAGATAAATAAACACGTCTTAGCAATAAACATGTGTGGCCCATGACCGAATAACATTCCCACATATGGAGCACTAGACCAACTTTCCGGGAAAGGACTTAGCCAGCCACCTAAGAATAACAATGCAGTTAAAGCAGAAATAAGAATAATGTTGGCATATTCCGCTAAAAAGAATAATGCAAAACCCATCCCTGAATATTCAACATGAAAGCCTGCAACAATCTCCGATTCACCTTCAACCACATCAAAAGGTGCACGATTTGTTTCAGCTACACCTGCAATTAGATAAGTTATAAATAATGGAAATAGCGGTAACCAATACCAATTGAAAATACCTCCTTGCTGCTCCCTGATGATATCGCCAAGATTTAAACTTCCGCTAGCCATTAACACACCAACTAGTGCAAAGCCCATAGCTATTTCATACGCTACAATTTGTGCCGCAGAACGTAATGCACCTAACAATGCATATTTGGAATTCGATGCCCATCCAGCAACAATAACGCCATACACGCCTAGAGATGTCATAGCTAATAGGTATAACAAACCCGCATTAATATCTGCAAAATTCAAACCATCTGCGAATGGAATCACCGCCCATGCCGCTAATGCAGGAATCATAGTTAGTAGTGGAGCCAAACGAAATAAGAAATGATCTGCATCATTTGGCAATATCATTTCCTTAAACATAAGCTTTAATGCGTCCGCAATCGGTTGGCCAAAACCTTTTGGTCCCACTCTATTTGGACCAATACGAACTTGCATAAAACCAATGACTTTACGTTCAGCTAAAGTCACATAAGCAACACAACCAAATAACACCAACACAAATATAAACATATAAACCGTCATCAGTATTACTGGCGGAATTATGGCAATAATGCTTTGTGCCCACTCAAGCATTGGAGCCTCTTAGTACTGTAATAAGCGCATACACTAAATATTTATGCATGACCCATCCTTTGTATTTCTACCGGCGCAATTGCTTCACCTAATACATCTGTTTGTGTAGCGCTTTTTTGTACCCATACACAGTTATCTGACATAGTTTCCACAATTCGTAACGGCAGTGTTGCTTCCTGTTTGCCTTGCACTACTCGAACCACTTGCTCATTTAACATATCGAGCTGTTTTGCCTGAACAGCAGACATCGCGACATGTTTCTCTTGATCCGCTACCGCTTTTTGCAATGATGCTGCTCGGCGAACTACATTATCTACCGCATAGATTGGTGTATCAGAAATACGATAAATCTTATTTACGTTAGATTTTAAATTTACATGGTTAAAATCTTTTAGATGACTTGTAAAATCTATTTCGTCAGAAAATAACTGCTTCAACTCATCTCTTATCTGCTCGCTGGTTTGATATTGCACATCATCAAAACCTAATTTATTGGCCAGCACTCGCAACACCTTCCAAGCAGGGCGCGCTTCACCCGGCGCCGACACGGCTTTACCTATACTTTGCCAATGCCCCGTAGTGTTTACAAAAGTACCATCTGTTTCAGCAAAGGTTGCAATCGGCAAAATAACATCTGCATATTGTTGTATTTGTTCATTATTAAAAGGAGTAAACACAACCACAAAATCTGCTGCTTGCATTGCCTTTAGAGCTGCAGGTGAGTTTGCAAAATCAAATTCAGGCTCTAAATTAAACAATACATATGCGCGTCTAGGTTCAGCAAGCATTTCAGATGCATTTAAACCAGCATCGGTATTGATTTCACCCGCAGGCAAACGGTGCGGTAATACACCCGATAACCATGCACCTACCGTATTTCCTGATTGCGCAAGCATGCCAAAATTAGAATTCGTTGCTTGTGCAATAAAATTACTCAAAGCACGTAACACTGAAGCTTGCGGGTGGCCTTCCGCAATAGCACCAAACATTACGCTTGACTGCTGTCTATTCTTTAGCGAGTTATATATAATTTTCGCGTCTTCTGAAACGGCTGCATTATTAACAATACTTTTTAGCTCAGCTGGTAAATTTTCCAAAGAATCTGAACATTTTGCTATTTCAGCCAGAGCTGTTAGCCATTGTTGTGGAGCAAGGTTCCAAGTGTAATGACTGGTAAAATGGAAATCATATTGTTGTGAATTTAACGAACTAATTTCACACCCTTTTGCACTAGCCTTACGAATTCGGTGAGCCAACATTGGCTGCTCTAAACGAATATTAGACCCCACCAAGAAGAGACTATTATTTTCTTCTATAGATTTGATCGATTGCCCGAGATATGGAAACAAGGGCATCGCTTCCTGATCAGCAAAGTCTATTTGCTGTGTACGATGATCAATATTATTTACACCTAACTGACGAAATACTTTTTGTAATAAATACAATTCTTCTAAAGTTGAATGCGGCGCAGCCAGAACACCAA
>CAYXVH010000317.1:0-14292 GCA_964468615.1 uncultured Thiotrichales bacterium
GGTGAAGTTAAAAACCGCGCTGATTTAGTTATTTATTGGGGTGGTAATCCTGCTGAATCGCATCCGCGTCATTTCACGCGTTACGCAGTTACACCAAAAGGCATGTTTATTCCTAACGGCAAGAAAGATCGTACCGTAGTGTTAGTAGATGTGCGCAGAACACCAAGCACACCGGTTGCAGATATTTTTATGCAAATTAAACCTGGTAAAGATTTTGAAGTGTTATGGGCGTTGCGTGCATTAGTAAAAGGTAAAAAAATCAGTGATGGCATTGAAAAAGAAACTGGTATATCCCGTGAAGTACTCGATGATTTAGTAGAGCGCATGAAAAATTGTCAATTTGGCGTGCTGTTCTTTGGAATGGGTCTAACCATGACAAGAGGGCGGCACTTTAATTCGGGTGCATTGCTTTCTCTTGCAGCTGATTTAAATGAGTTCACTCACTTTGTTGCTAAACCTGTACGAGGCCACGGCAATGTAACCGGTGCAGATAATGTTGTGTCATGGCAAACGGGTTATCCGTTTGGTGTGAATTTTAATAGAGGTTATCCAAGATTTAATCCAGGTGAGTTCACTACAACGGACGTGCTTTCACGTGGTGAAGCAGATGCTGCAATGATCATTGCATCCGATCCAGCTTCAAACTTTCCAAAAGCTGCGATTGAACATATGAAAAAGATTCCTATTATTTCATTAGATACAAAAGACACAGTGACTAGTAGTATTGCTAAAGTGCGTTTTGCGGTATCGACTTATGGAATTAATACGGGTGGAACTGTGTATCGAATGGATGATGTGCCGATTACGTTGCGTCCAGCATTGGAATCTACCTATCCAGGCGACCAGGAAGTGCTAGAAGCGATTCGTGATCGTGTGAAAGAATTATTGAGCGGAAAGAAAGCCCGCTTAGCAGTATAAATTTATATAGAGGTAGGGGAGAGGAGATTCTTGGTACACGGACGTTGTTATAAATAAATATAAGCAGAAGAATAGGATTTATCTGCATAAATAAAATAAATAAAACATGTCATCTGAATTAAAAATTGTAAATGGTCGTGTTTACGACCCTGCAAATAACATTGACGGAAAAGTGCAAGACATCTTTATAAGAGATGGGAAAATTGTAGATTCCGTTTCAAGTTCTGCCACTAAAATTGATGCGCATGGCATGGTGGTTATGCCAGGTGCAATTGATATTCATTGCCACATTGCTGGCGCAAAAGTAAATCTCGCACGCAAGTTACAGCCTGAAGATCATCGTTTAGATGTGCATCCTAAAACTGCGCATACACGATCTGGAACCGGTGGCGTTGTACCTTCAACATTTGCTACGGGATATCGTTATGCAACCATGGGTTACACCACCGCAATGGAAGCAGCAGTGCCGCCGATTACCGCAAGACATACGCTGGAAGAATTAGACGACACGCCTGTTATTGATAAAGGTTTTTACGTCTTGTTAGGAAATAATGCGTTTTTACTTAAGTTATTAAAAGAAGGGCGCAAACAAGAATTTAAAGAAGCCATTGCGTGGTGGATCGACTCTGTGCATGCCTACACGCTTAAGTTAGTGAATGTGGGTGCGGATGAGCTTTGGAAGGGGCGTAAGAACGCGAACATAACTAACGTTAACGATAATATTGATCATTACGACATAACCCCTATTCACGTAATCGAAAGTTTTATTGAAGCTGCACATGAATTAGGTTTGCCACACCCTCCGCATGTGCATTGCAACAATCTAGGTCATAGCGGCAATATCGAAACCACTTTGGATACTATGAAGGCAGCTCAAGGGCGTCGTGTGCATATGGCGCACATTCAGTTCCATAGTTTTGGTGGTGAAATCAATAAAGATGCGATTTCCGGTGTGCGCTCCATCATTGATTATATAAACGATAACGAAAATATCACGACTGATGTTGGGCAAGTTATGTTTGGTAAAGCCACCGCAATGACGGCTGATGCACCGTTAGCGTGGATGTTGCGTAATGTAAAAATGAATAAATGGATTAACGCAGACACAGAATGTGAAAGTGGTTGCGGTATTATTCCATTTACCTACCAAGATCATATTTATACCCATGCATTGCAATGGGCTATGGGTCTAGAACTATTCTTACACTCAAAAGATCCTTGGCGTGTGTTGTTATCGACAGACCATCCAAACGGCGGCTCGTTTATGAGTTATCCAAAACTTATAAAGTTACTAATGGATAGCGGCTATCGTAAAGAAGCATTATCGCATGTAAATCAAAAAGCCATTAATCAAACTAGTTTGCGTGAGTTGGATCGCGAATATACTTTGAATGAAATTGCCATCATTACACGAGCAGGACCTGCACGTGCATTGGGATTAACTAACAAAGGCCACTTGGGTGTAGGTGCAGATGCAGATCTCACTATTTACACTGAAGAAAACGATAAAGAAGCCATGTTTAATGCACCGCGTTATGTCATTAAAGATGGCGTTACCATAATTAAAGATCATGAGTTTGCAACTGATCACAAAGGCAAGCTGCTACATACGAAGCCCGGTTACAATGCAGATATCTCAAAAGAAATTGAACCGTTCTTTGAAGATTATTATTCAGTCAAATTTAATAACTATGCAATCAGTGATGATTATTTACATCATCATGAAGTGATTCCTACAACGCCTAAAGTATGATCTTATATTCATGAAGATTAAGAAAACAGAAATAGTAGATACCTTCGCAGAAGCATTTGCGATGTGGGGTGCTCGAGTCATCATCACAGCAGATACCAAACAATGGGCGCGCGCAGCAGCGGCATCGATGACAGGATTTGCAACTTCGGTAATTCGTTGCAAGTTAGAAGCAGCAGTAGAAAATGAAATACCTGAAGAAGATACACCAGATGGTCGTCCAGGTATTAGCGTTTTGTTATTTACAATGAGTAGTAAAGCAATCGCAGGACAATTAATTGATCGCATTGGCCAATGCGTAATGACGTGTCCAACCACAGCTTGTTTTAATGGACTAGAATCAGAAAAATCTGTTTCCGTAGGAGGCAAGCTGCGTTACTTTGGTGATGGTCATCAAATAAGTAAACTCATTGATGGTATTCGTTCCTGGCGTATTCCCGTCATGGAAGGTGAATTTTTAATTGATGATCAATTTGGTATTCAACCTGCAATTGGTGGAGGTAATTTAATTATCTTTGGGCCAAGAAAAAGCACTACCTTGCGAGCTTCAGTCGCAGCCGCAAATGCCATGCGAGAAGTAGCCGGTGTATTCTTACCATTCCCACAAGGGTTGGTTCGGTCAGGAAGTAAAGTAGGGTCTAAATATAAGGGTCTCATCGCATCAACTAATGATGCTTATTGCCCAACCTTACGTGCCATATCAAAAGATTCTGTAGTGCCAGAGAATGTAGAGGCCGTGTATGAAATTGTAGTAGATGGCCTAAGTGAAGAAGCGATTAAGGAATCCATGCGTCGTGGCATGCATGCTGCGGCAGAAAAAGGCGCGACGATGATCACTGCAGGTAACTATGGTGGTGATTTAGGTAAATTCCATTTCAATCTGCATGAAATTGCTAATGGTAAGAAGAAGTCCCTATAAAAGTAATTATAAATAGTAATAAAAACATAAAGATATAAACAAGATCTCAAGTAAATAAGATATGTCTGTTACACACTTAAAGTTGTATACAAAACCAGAAGTACCTCTGGAGGCTGAGGCAATTAGCCCCACAGTGTTCGCAAGCTTATCTCAATCTGGAATTGAGCATCTCAATGTTATGCACGGTAATGTGAAGTGTAATTTGGGTGATTTTTTCAAAGTAACGGGTAAAGGTGCAGCAGAAATTCATGTCGAAGGGGATTTAAGTGGCGTAAAGCTTATTGGCGCTGGCATGTCAAAGGGCAAGATAATTATCGATGGTGATGTGGGTATGCACCTGGGTGCAGGTATGTCGGCTGGTGAAATTGAAGTGAATGGTTCTGCAGGGGATTGGGTAGGCCCAGAAATGTCTGGCGGGCGCATTACGATTAAGAAAAATGCAGGCCATATGGTTGGCAGTGCTTTTAGAGGCCAGTCCACAGGTATAACGGGCGGAGAAATATTTGTTCATGGCAATGCCAAGAATGAAGTTGGCAGTGCGATGCGTAGAGGCTTAATTGTAATTGGTGGAGATGCGGGTGATTTTACCGGTGTTAACATGTTGGCAGGCTCAATAATAGTTTTGGGTGAGCTTGGAATTCGAACTGGTGCAGGCATGAAAAGGGGTACCATTGTGTCATTGCAAGATGCACCTATGTTGCCTAGTTTTGAATATTCGTGTACATATCATCCATTGTTTTTGCGTTTATATTTCAGAAAATTACGTGAAAATGGGTTTCGAAGAAAAATCCAAGATAAACATCTAAATGGAAAATTCAAACGCTATTGCGGAGACGGAATTGAACTCAATCGTGGCGAAGTATTGTTGTGTGAACGCTAGTTCAAAAATCTAAGAGACACCTATCGCGGTATCTATATATTTAGTCTAAATTAGTAAGGAATATAGGAGAAACTACATGACTACAGTTGTAACAGAGAATTGCAAAGGCTGTAAATTCACGGATTGCGTATCGGTATGCCCAGTTGCTTGTTTTCATTTCGATGATGAAATGCTCTATATCGATCCAGATGTATGCATTGATTGCAGCGCTTGCATACCAGAATGCCCAGTGGAAGCGATTTACGAGGAAGATGATATTCCCGAAGGCCAAGAAGGCTGGGTAGAGATTAACGCTGAAAAGTGTGGTGATCTTCCGCTCATCGAAGAGCCTATGGAGCCACTTCCCGGTGCAGAAGATCGTAAATCAGAGCTAGGATTTTAAATAATCAATAAAGCTTAAGTTTTATAAAAACGCACAGCTTCAAGTTGTGCGTTTTTGTTTGCGGCATAGTAAATGAAGGAATTATATAAAAAAGATTTAACAGAAATTGTAAGGAAATAATAAAATAGAGCCTAGAAAATAGAGCCAAGAGAAAAAAGAGGAGAGTTTTAAATGAGTATTGGTAGCGAGAGTAATCCATTACGTGTAGCCATTGTGGGAAGCGGGCCAAGTGGTTTCTATGCTTCTGAATCATTAATCAAATCCGACCTCACTGTAGAAATTGACTTAATCGAAAGATTACCCGCACCTTTTGGTTTGGTGCGTAACGGGGTTGCGCCAGATCATCCAAAACTAAAACAAGCCATTGAAGTTTATAAAAAGATTGCACAAAACCCAGAATTTAACTTTGTCGGCAATGTAACGGTTGGCAAAGATATTAAAGCTAAAGAGCTACAAGAAAACTATCATGCCGTGATCTATACTTGTGGTGCTGAAACCGACCGTAAATTAGGTATACCAGGTGAAGATCTGGAGGGTAGTTACACCGCAACCGAATTTGTCGGTTGGTATAACGGTCATCCAGATTATCGCGATCGTAGTTTTGATTTTTCACACGAAACTGCAGTCGTCATCGGCCAGGGTAACGTTGCAGCAGATGTATCCAGAATTCTGGCTAAATCGGTAGATGAACTCAAACACACCGATATTTCCCAGCATGCGCTAGATGCCTTAGCAGAAAGCAAAATTAAAACCATCTATGTGGTGGGTAGACGTGGGCCTGCACAAGCAAAGTTTGCCTCAAAAGAACTTAAAGAGTTTTTAGAAATTGAAAATTGTCGTCCGTACATTGATCCAAAAGAGTTAGAGCTTAATGATATCAGTCAGCAGGAGCTTGAAGCTAAAGAGGGGCGTGGTAATAAAAAGAATGTTGAGATCTTCCAAAAATTTGCCGACTATGAAGACACAGACAAACCAAGAACGTGTATTTCTACTTTTTTGAAAAGCCCCATTCGTTTAGAAGGCGGTGGCCGTTTAGAAAAAGTGGTGTTTGAATTAAATGAATTATCAGGAGAGCCGTTTAAACAATCTGCAAAAGGCACTGGCGAAACCATGGAGATAGATTGTGGAATTTTGTTTCGCAGTATCGGTTATAATGGTGTGCCTATAGAAGGTGTGCCATTCTATGATCGATGGGGCATCATTCCAAATGAAGATGGGCGTATAACTACCGAGCATGGTGGTGATGTAGTGACGGGTTTATATACTGCTGGCTGGATCAAACGCGGGCCATCCGGAATTATAGGCACTAATCGTGCCTGTGCAGTAGAGTCAGTCGAATTGCTATTAGAAGATGTGAATAAATTTGCTAGCGATAAAGCAGCTCGTACAGCGTTATATAAAATACTCGATGCCAACGGCGCAAAGTATATTAACTATCCGCAATGGGAAAAGATCGATGCAGCAGAAGTGGCAGCCGGTGAACCCAAGGGCAAGCCACGTGAGAAGTTCACACATCGAGATGAAATGTTAGCTATCGCTAACGGATAAATTTCGACTTATTTCTACTTTTATAGCTAAAGTAATTTCTTTGGTTTGGCTATTAAATTATTGGTTAATAGCAATAAATGATTTAAATGCAAGATTACCATTGTTGGTGTAATCTTTAATTTATATTTTTTTGTTTGCCCGTGTATTTCACGGTTGAAAATAATAAATATCAATGGAGTCGTAATACATGCATATGTCTAGGTCTGGGTTATTTCTTTTAAATGGTTTTATTTTTTCAATGTTGGTTATATTTGCCTTGCCAGCATATGCAGACGGAGTTTCTGGTTCTGCAGGTGGTGCAAATACATCAGGTGCTGATAGTCAATTAGAAAGCTGCGCCGAACCTCTTGGCACATTGGCGGTGCATGAAGACCAACATTCTACCTGGTGGCATAGCTATTATCGTCGTTACCCAACTTTAGGCAGCACCACCCCTTTATTACGTTTAATGGTTCAGCAATCAAACTGCTTTGTAGTGGTGGAAAGAGGCAAAGCGATGAAAGAAGTAATGGGTGAGCGCGAGCTAGAAGCAGCTGGTGAAACCCGCGAAGGTAGTAACTTTGGTAAAGGTCAAATGGTGGCAGCAGATTACACCATGAGCCCTGAAATCCAAGTTTCAGAAGAAACAGGTAAGGCGAAAGGTAAACTATTTGGTAAATTAGGTGGAGCTGGTGATTTATTAGATAGTGTTGCAAGAAAATTAAAAAGAAATGAAGCCTCGACAACTTTATTATTAATTGATAATCGCTCCAGTGTGCAAATAGCAGCTGCACAAGGTACCTCAAAAAATTCGACTTTGGTGTAGGGGCAAGCATTTTCGGTAGCAGCGGTAGCGGCGGCTCTGCAGAAGCGTTTACTAAAACACCAGAAGGTAAGGTGATTGCAGCTGCATTCGCAAACTCTTACAACAATATGGTTAAAGCGTTACGCAATTACAAAGCGCAAACCGTTGAAGGTGGTCTTGGGAAAGGTGGAAAACTAAAAGTCGGCGAATAGTTTAAAAAATATCGAAAGTAAAAAGGCAGCCAATATGGCTGCCTTTTTTATGCCTGTGTTATAAGCACGCGTTACAATATCAATGTATGTTGCGAGAATTAGAGCTGCGACTCGCGGTCATTTGATCATATAGCTTGCTGTACTTATCTGAGATAGTGTTTGAAATTAAAGTGCTCGATTTAGATTTGTAATCAACGCTTAAGTTTTTGATTTGTTCGGCGGATAATCTTTTTCTAAGCAATGGAAAGACTATGATCTCTTCCATATGCATATGGTCGCGTTGATGTTGAATACAGGCTTCCAGTTTTCGTTCGAACTTTTCTTTTTCAAAAATAGAGTCTTCTAAAACTGCGTTTATATAGCTATGCAACTTACGAGCTAAAGATTTAAGTTCATAATTATCGGAACGTAACAGTTTGATAGTACATTTTAAATCTACAAAACTATCGTCTTCGGATGATTTTTTAAATATTGCATCCTCTTTTGGGACAAGAGAATATTCTGCATATATTTCTATATAACTTACTGCATCTAGCATTAAGTGATAATCAGCAGGTTTTCCTTCATGAATTCGTTCGAGTTGTTCAGCAAGTAGATCCAGTACCATGCTAAATTTAATATGGTCAGCGTGAAGTTCTTCGATCAGGTCATCCATAAACACCCTCTCAATCTTTAATGGGTTAGTTATGTTATTTGTCTTATGGGCAGTATGCCCAAGTCCTTTTGTATTGTTAGTTATCCTTAACACATAAAATTTCGCCCAATTGACATGTAACCTACTAAAAAATAACTTATATGGATATAAAAACCATGATAGGAAGAGGGGCGAGGAAGATAAGCGGACATTTCTTGCGGTTTTGCTGTATATAACTTCACATCATGACTACTTCTTCAAAAGTTGAAACTGCAGGAATAGCAGAAACACCAGCTGAAATTAAAATAAGCGAAGCACTTTTATATTGGCTAAAACTAGGCTTTATTAGTTTTGGTGGGCCAGCAGGTCAAATCAGCATGATGCATCAAGAATTGGTCGAGCGTAGACGCTGGATTTCAGAACATCGGTTTCTACATGCATTGAACTACACCATGGTGTTGCCAGGACCCGAAGCGCAGCAGCTTGCCACCTATATCGGTTGGCTCATGCATGGGGTGAAGGGCGGATTAATGGCGGGCATATTATTTGTGTTGCCTTCCTTGTTTATTCTCATTGCACTTACCTGGATTTATTTAGAATACGGCAACACACAAATCGTTGCCGGTGTGTTGTATGGTGTTAAACCTGCAGTAACGGCCATTGTATTATTTGCAGCCTATCGAATTGGTTCGCGTGCGTTAAAAAATAATGTGCTGCGTGCCATGGCGTTGCTCGCATTTATTGCGATCTTTTATTTCCACGTGCCATTCCCCATCATTGTATTAGCAGCAGGTCTTCTGGGTTTTATCGGTTCCAAAGTTGCACCGCAATATTTCAGCGGCAAATTACATGCAAGTGAAGAACATGCATCCTATGGCCCTGCAATTATTGATGACGATACACCCGCACCAAACCACATAAAGTTTAGCTGGGCGCGATTAATTTTTTTTATCGTTGTTGGTTTAGGCATCTGGATAGGCGTGATGGCGTTAATTTTTTATAAATATGGTTGGGATCACACGCTTACGCAAATGAGTTTGTTTTTTAGCAAAGCCGCATTGGTTACCTTTGGCGGTGCGTATGCCGTGTTGCCGTATGTGTACCAAGGTGGGGTAGATCAATTTGGTTGGCTCACCGGTACTCAAATGATTGATGGTTTAGCGCTAGGGGAGACCACGCCTGGGCCACTCATTATGGTGGTTACTTTTGTGGGTTTTGTGGGTGGTTGGACTAAAGAATTATTCGGCCCAGAAATGTTACCGCTTGCAGGTATTGCTGCGGCATGTGTCGCAACCTTCTTTACTTTTTTGCCATCGTTCTTGTTTATTTTTATTGGCGGCCCTGCAATTGAAGCCACAAGAGAAGACTTACACTTTACTGCACCACTGTTAGGGATCACTGCGGCAGTAGTAGGTGTGATTATAAATTTAGCAATTTTCTTTGCGTATCACGTGTTATGGCCCGCAGGGTTTGAAGGAAGTTTTGATTGGATTTCGTTATTAATAGGTATTGTTGCATTTGTAGCGTTGTTTAATTTTAAGATTGATATTGTTAAGGTAATAATTGGTTGTGCATTATTTGGTTGGCTCTTGAGTGTGGTAGGAATTGCTTAATGTCTGCTAACGACCCAAAGCGGACATTCAATTGTGGCAAACAATGCTCAAAGTACTAGGTATAACGATTAACGACGAAGATTCATGGGAGCCAGATGACCCATTGGATTTTGTTGCATCTGCTGTGATTACTGTTGGTGAAAATGTCGGTGGAGATTATTTTTATCTACAATTGTGTACTCCAATTTCAATTAAGAATCTAGCTGACAAACACGATATATTTATTATTGAAAAATGGGAAGGTATAGAAAATTTAGTTGATAAATTAAATAACTTTATTGAAATAAAGCTAAGTGAAAACGTGAAAGAATCAGATTTTCAGTGTTTAAATAACTATTGGCATTGGGAATATGATAACTATAAGTAGCAATATTATAATTGGTAATGTCTGCTATTGGCCGTAAGCGGACATTGGTGTGTAGTCATTAAGGCCGTTTTGAAACTTTGAAAAAATAATATAGATAATAACGATGAAAACAATTGAAGCCATCTACCAACGTCGTGCCGTTAAGCATTTTGACAGTGAACATCAGCTGACTAAGGAAGAAGAGACTAAGTTGCTTGAAGCCACGATTCAGGCGCCTACCAGTTTTAATATTCAGCATTGGCGTTTTGTTATTCTTCGTGATCCACAACTACGTGCCAAAATCCGTTCAGAATTTGGTAATGATCAAGCGCAAATGACAGATGCTTCATTATTAGTGCTGTTCACAGCAGATGTAAAAGCTTGGAATAAAGATCCTGAGCGTTATTGGAAGAATGCACCGAAAGAGGTTGCGGAATTGCTGGTCAATTGGATGGGCCCATTTCACGCAGAGAAAGAATGGTTGCAACGCGATGAAGCGCAACGGTCTATTGGTATTGCAATGCAAACCCTTATGCTTGCTGCACAAGAGATGGGGTATCAATCTTGCCCAATGATCGGGTTTGATCATGAAAAAGTCGCAGAGCTTGTCAATTTACCCGCATTTCATGTGATAGGCCCGATGGTTGCGATTGGGAAAGGCACAAAAGAGCCTTGGCCAAAACCTGGACAACTTCCTTTAGAAGAACTTGTGGTCGAAAATTCTTTTTAGTTAATGCCAGCTACCAACTCATAGCGGAAATGCTTAAAAATATTCTCGAGCTCCACAAACAGATACTTGTGGTTAATTAGAATGACTAACCCGTAAAATTATCCATATATAAAGTAAAGTGCCATCACCACTAACAATACTAAAATAGAATATACAGAAGTAACGATATCTTTTTTTGTTTGTAAGTATTGTCGCTCACTTGACGAAGTATTTTTTGAGTCTTCGTTCATTATTATTGGCTCCACGCCTGGTAAACTCATTAGTTAATTTTAGACATAAATGTAGATGCAGGTAATCCGGTAACCTACTGACAAGTTAATTTTGTGTGTTTTAATTTGATTAATTTTTGATATGAAAAGAAATATTGGTTGAATATTAATCAATTGAAGCCAATTAATATCCGCTTGCATAAAATTCAAGAAAGGTTTCAGTAGTTATGTTTAAGTGGCTTGAATGATTGATAGGTAGTTAGGAGAATAAGTGTATGGCTAATGAAGAAAATTACTAGCAGACATTAGGAAGATAAAGATATGTGTGGGCGTTTTTATTTGGATTCAGTACCTCTGTCTATTGTTGAAGCATTGATCGGTGCTGAAATAGGGTTTACTACACGTGAGCAGGTTTATCCAACTAATGAGGTAGCAGTTGCGATGCGCACGGACAGTGGCAATGAATTTGCACAAATGAAATGGGGCTGGGAGCGGTCTTTTAGTAAACAGCCACTTATCAATACCCGAAGTGCTGAAGCCTGGGGCAAGAAGACTTGGAGTAAGGCGATGGTTAAGAATCGCTGCATTATTCCTGCTAGTGGTTTCTTTGAGTGGGATCAGAACCAGCCTAAAGGCAAACGAGATCGCTATAAAATTAGTCCGTCAAAAGCGGATGGCTTTGCATTCGGTGGTTTGTATGAAATCAATAGCGAAACCGGTGAGATGTTTATGTCGATTCTTACTACGGCACCGAACAAAAAAATGCAAAAGATACATCACAGAATGCCAGTGATGCTTGAACAAGCTGAGTTTAATAATTGGTTTGATTCAGATGATCGAGCAGAAGTGGAACAGATGATGCAAGCTGCGAAAGATGATTGGATTGATGTAAGATTAGACGCATGACGTACGACCACGATCCCAAAACCTTCGAATTAAGACAGCGACTTGAAGCCTCTGAAGAAAGAGTAGGAACTTATCAGGGTCTTTGTTCTGCAAGCATGAATAAAATTCATAAACTTGAAGCTCGTATTGGTAGATTAAAGGCAGCTCAACGCAGAGCGCATTTGCCATTTAAAGGTAGTATTGAATAATCACTTATTTAGAATAGTATGTAGTCGAGTAATTGTCCTGTCGGTATTTCTCGTAAAAATTAAGTTGGGATAATGAAAAAAATATTTACTATCTTGTTATTAGTTTCTGGTGTTGCAGTTGCAGAAAATTTAGAACTAGAACTACATCTCACTTCTTATCACTTTGAAGATTCTAGTGACTATGAAGAAGATAATTATGGTTTAGGTCTTGCGTACTATTTCAAAGAACGGTGGGGTGTTTCAGGAGGTGGTTTTAATAACTCTTATGATGATACCTCTTTGTACCTTGGTTTGGTCTATAGTTATGATTTATGTGCTTCCAATGAGTTCGATTGCACTATTGGTGCTATTGGCGGTGTGGTTACAGGGTATGAAGACCATGTTAGTCGTGCGAGTGATGTGTGGCCAATAGTGTTGCCGGAATTAAAGTTGGGCTATAAACAATATTTTATGAAATCTCGTTTTTTCCCGGATTTAGGCAGTAACGCTAGTTCTGCATTAACTTTCTCATTAGGCCGTGAGTTTTAAATTCTGAAATACTGGCTTAGTTCCCAGGGTATCGATTCGTTATTTAAATAAATTCAAGATGGGTGAAATGAAATATTCATCTATTGGGTCTATTTATGCATGTCATAAATTTTATTAGGAGAAGACATGCGAAAGCTTATATTTTTACTCATCCCCATACTATTCATTGCCATGCCATTGGTCTCACATGGAGATAAAAGTTCAACTGCTGCTAAACCTGCTGTTTACGGCGTGCTTTTTTATGCTGACTGGTGTGGTAGCTGCAAAGCGCTTGACCCAAAAGTGGCTGAGGCTAGGAAAGAGGCAAAGCTTGATAATCAAGACATATTATTCGTGACCTTAAACCTGACTGATGAAACTACGAAACATCAGGCCACAATGATGGCAACTACATTGGGGATAAGCGACTTGTATGACAGTAATGCAGGTAAGACAGGGTTTATGCTTTTATTGAATGCCGAGACAGGCGAAAAACTTGCCCAGCTAACGATGAAAATGGAAGTGGGTGATATAGCAACACGCATTCAGGAAAGCGTTAATAGTGTTAAGTCTTAATTAGTAACCATTAGTAATCAGCAGTGCGTATTACTTAATATCGATGAGCACTGCTGGTTTTAGTCTATTGTCTGGGTTTTGTGCTAAATGCCTTGAGTAATCATCTTTTCGTCTCATCTACGCAACGAACATGCCTAATAAGATGCCAGTATTATTATGGTATCTCCTAGCTTGTACACCTAAACTTGAAATTTTGCCATTCTCTTAGCGCCTTCTTCGAGGTTTTCAGGTTTTTTTAGCCATAATAGGCCAATACATAGTTAGGAATTTAGTTGTCGCTAGTTTCCAAACAGTCTTTTTATGTGGGTATTTAAGCATCAGAAAAGACAATTATAATTCGCATAAATTTCATCGACGGGCTTTTTGTGTTAAAAAAGCGTAAACTAACGTTTCCTTGTCATATCGTTTCTTTCGAGTCTGCCGGTAATCCTGCCCTCATCCTCTTGAACGGTTATTAAACCTTTGGAGGTTGCTGTGGGAAAAAAATTATACGTTGGGAATTTACCCTATTCAGTAAATGAAGCAAAGCTACAAGAAACTTTTGGTAAATGTGGAACGGTTGATTCTGCAAACGTGATCATGAATCGCGATACTGGTCAAAGCAAAGGTTTTGGTTTTGTTGAAATGTCTAGTAGTGCAGAAGCACAAAAAGCGATTCAAGAAATTAATGGCACTAGTGTTGATGGACGTGCGTTAACCGTTAATGAAGCTAAACCACAAGAGAAGAGATCTGGCGGCGGCGGCGGTCGTTGGTAAGTTACTTTATATACCAGACAGCTTTGAATTAATGAATGTAATTAACTATTCAAGTAAAAACACATGACAGATGAAGTTCCAGTAGTTCGTAAGCTGTACGAGATTAAATCGATTCTCAAAACAGAGCCGCCACCGGGTGCGGATGGCTCTGATTGGTATCGTTATGAAATTGCCCATGGCACGAATTGTATTAATGGATACAAGCAAGGTAGCCTTGATGAGGTGACCGAAGCGACGGAAGAAAATGTCGTGCTATTAAACGAACGACAATTTGGTAAACGTGCGACTGCGTCAAAGCAAAAAACTGAAGTTAAAACAGAAGCTACAACAGAAGCTACAACAGAAGCTACAACAGAAGCTACAACAGAAGCTACAACAGAAGCTACAACAGAAGCTACAACAGAAGCTACAACAGAAGCTACAACAGAAGCTAC
>CAYXVH010000318.1:0-4115 GCA_964468615.1 uncultured Thiotrichales bacterium
TGCGCCCCGATTCGACAGAACTGATGCACTAAAGTGAAACCACCAAGTATGGCAAATTCTTCAACGGTTACGTGGCCTGCTAATGTAGTTCCATTGGCAAAAGTGATATCATTTTCAACGTTGCAATCATGAGCTATATGCACATAGGCCATAATCCAGTTGCGATCACCAATTTTTGTAAAACCTTGATCTTCTTCAGTGCCGCGATTAATCGTCACATATTCACGAATAGTATTATCATTACCGATGATGAGTTCACTATTCTCACCATGATATTTTTTATCCTGCGGTATTTCACCAATCGATGAAAACTGGAAAATACGATTACCTGTGCCGATGGTCGTTGGTCCCTTGAGCACTACATACGGACCTATAGTTGTATTTTTTCCAATTTTTACACCTGGACCGACGATAGAATAAGCACCAATAGAAACATCAGTGTCCAACTCAGCACTGGAATCAATAATTGCAGTGGGATGTATGCCTTCTGATTTTTTAATCTTCGTGGAAGACTTCTGCATACTTTAGCTTAACTTGTCTCAACTTCCTTAAACACACACATTAACTCAGCACTTGCTGCCACCTCATCTTCTACCGAAGCCACAGCTTCGAAAACTCCATACCCTCGCTTATGCCTTTTTAATCGCACATCCAATGTAAGTTGATCTCCTGGACTTACTTGTCGCTTAAACCGAGCCTTGTCTATTCCGACAAATAAATACAAACTTTCATCATCTGGACGCCACTCCGGATTACTTAATGCCAATAAACCTGAAGCCTGTGCTAAAGCCTCAAGAATCAACACTCCAGGCATAACCGGTGCATCAGGGAAATGACCTTGGAAAAATGGTTCATTGAAACTTACATTTTTAATCGCTAAAACCGATTTACCAATTTCGCAACTAAGTACACGATCGACCAGTAAAAACGGATAACGGTGAGGCAGATATTTTAAAATATCATGGATACTCATCTCAACTAAATTAGACATGTCACGTTTTTTAATAAATTATTTTATAGAATTTTAATATCTTATCAACCAAAAAAGCTGGCATTACATTTTAATATAGCAAGAAAAATCTTTAACAAATAATAGAAGCGCACTCATATTTCAGAACGCAAGCCCAATAACTCAATACAACCTAGTCTATATCGTAACTTTTATACTCAAAATCACTATTGTTTTTGCATTTCTTGCAAAACTCGCTCAGTTAAATTTATTTTCTCACTCGCATAAAGCACTGGCTGGGTTACCACTAAATCGTAGCTTTCCTCTTTTGCAACAACAATAATGACCTCATGCACGTTCTTTTGTAACTTACCAAGCTCTTCATTACGACGAATATTAAAATCTTCTCTTAATTCATCTTGTTGACGATTATATTCTCGCTTCCTATTCAAAATCTTTTTTTCCAAATCACTACGGTTTTTATCATTCATAATCGGACCGTCATTTTTTAGTGTCTCCTCTAGCTTCAAAACTTCATCGCGTACAGAAGTGAGCTTTTTGTCACGATTTGAGAATTCTGCTTCTAACCCCTTACGTGCAGCTTCGGCTTGAGGAGACTTTTCCATAAGCTCAACCATATTCACAAAACCAATTTTGGTCTCTGCCATCACTGCTAGTGGAGCAACTAATAAAATTACTGCGAAAAATCTCATTGCTACCTTAAACATAAAATTAGTTTCTCCTAAACTTAAAAGCTTGTCCCTAAATTGAATTGAAATGTCTCAGTATCATCTCCAGCCTGATCATTAAACGGTGAAGAAATTGCGGCGCTTACGCCTCCAAGACCTGTAATCCAATTCACACCCAACCCATAAGCCCCACGAACATCACTTGAATCAAAATCACTGTACTCTTCAAATACGTTCCCGACATCTACAAATAACGCCAAGCGAGCGCGATACTTATTCTCCAAGAAAGGCGGTGGAAATAATATTTGTGATCTAGCTGTAGTTAAGAAATTTCCCCCAAATGAATCACCAAATGAATCGCGGGGGCCTAGACTATTACTCTCATAACCTCGCACTGAATCAAATCCACCCGCACGATATTTCTCGTAAAACGGCAAATCCGTAGTGTCTCCATACTGATCACCATAACCGATTTCACCACCTAACGACAGAGTGAATGTCTCACCAAGTGGGAATAAAAATGCATTTTCATAGGTAATTTTATAATATTCTAAATCACTACCAGGAATTGTTAACTCCACACCTAATGACTGCCTGCTGCCTTTATTTGGGAATAGACTTCGATTACGCGTGTCGTGACTAAAACGGCTAGATAAAGTAAGGTTTAAGTAGTCATCGCCATTTTCTTGAATAAAGTCTAATACTTCTAATGGCGTGTTCGAATTAGTTTGGATATCAGTGGTTCCTAATTGCAGCGCTGCGCCGATACGATTGACTTCGGTAAGAGGAATTCCATAGTTAACACTGACCGAAAATTGATCAGAATCAAAGTCTGAAATATCAGCTTCATCAGAATCAGTAGAAACATAATTAAATCCAAATCCTCTGCTTACTCCATCTATTGTGTAATATGGATTGACATAATCGACACCATATACAGTATTCACTTTACTTGTGTTAATTCTAAAGGAAACGGATTTACCTGTTCCCAGAAAGTTTTCTTGACTGACACTAGTCGATGCCACAATACCTTGGTCACCTGAAAAACCCGCACCGATATTAAAGCTTCCTGCTAATCTCTCTTCAACTGCAATATCTAAGTCAACAAAGTCATCTACACCTGGTATGCGTTGTGTTTCTATATCTACTGAATCAACATAAGATAGTCTTTGTATTCTGCGACGTGACGCTTCAACGTTTGCTTGCGAATACCAACCGCTTTCCATCTGTCGTAGCTCCCTACGATACACCTCGTCGCGAGTTGTCTTATGGCCAGTAAAATTTATTCTTCTCACATATACACGCTTCCCTGGATCAACAAAAAAGGTTAAGTCTACTATTTTAGTGTCCTCATCCACCTCAGGAACAGGATTGATATTCGGAAATGCATAGCCCTCATCTCCCAGCCTACGCGTTATTGCTCCAGTAGAAGCCACAATCTTTGCACGCGAAAAAATATCCCCTGCGGATAGATCAATTAAAGACCTCACTTCTTCTTCTGGAAATATAAATTTCCCAGCAAGTTTAACTTCACCAATCGTATATTGCTCACCTTCATCTACATTGATGGTGATAAAAATATCTTCCTTATTGGGGCTGATCGATACTTGAGTTGAAGGAACTTCAAATTTTAAATAGCCATCATTTAAGTATTGAGAACGCAATGCTTCTATATCACCTTGTAACTTCTGTTTCTCATAACGGTCTCGAGAACCCCAAAACTTATACCAGGGCTTTAAACCCGACTCGAAATCTTTAATAAGGTCTTCTTCTTCAAAAACTGTATTACCCACAATCTTTACTAGTTTAATTTTTGCAGCATCGCCCTCAATTATATGGATACCTACATCCACACGATTCCTTTCTAGCTCCTTAATTTGTGTATCAATATCTACACTATATTTACCAAAGGCGAAATATTGTTGCACTAGTTCATTTTCAAGTCTTTCGAGCACTGAACGATTAAACACACGCCCTTGTGCGATCCCAACATTTGTTAGCACTTCTGTGAGTTGTTCATCATCTAGTATTTTATTCCCATCAAAACTCAAACTTGCAATAGCGGGTTTTTCTTTAACAGTAACTACTAGAATATTACCTTCACGACGCAATTGGATATCATTGAAAAATCCTGACTTATAAAGTTCGCGAGCAATATAAGCAGTATTATTCTCGTCTAATTCTTCGCCCACTTTTATAGGCAAATAAGTAAATACTGTACCCGCTTCGATTCGCTCAAGGCCTTCTATTTGAATATCTTGTAACCGAAAGGTCTCTGCTAGGACTGGCAAAGAAATAATCACAAGTATACAAACAAGCACAAGCCGCTTGGTTAAAAATGACTCCATATTATATTTTTTATTTCTTAATTTATTTACTGTAACAAGCGCTGTATATCATTATAGAAAGCTAGACCCATCAAACCTGCCAACATAATAATGCCAAATCTTTGCCCAGCAGCCTCAAATTTTTCTGAC
>CAYXVH010000319.1:0-10042 GCA_964468615.1 uncultured Thiotrichales bacterium
AGATGATGTTTTAGCTACATTTTCAAATTACATAAACAACAAACAATACAGAGAGGCCTTAAGTTTACTATATCGTGCAACTCTCTCGGCTATTGTTCACCGAGGTGATATTGATATTCCTACCAGTGCTACTGAGCAAGAATGTAGCAATATGGTCGCCGTTAAACGCAGTAAAGATGAGTCTAGCTTCTTTAAAACCCTCACTCATGCTTGGATCATGCTCGCCTATGCTGATCGCGCTCCATCCGTAGAAACCTTATCTAACTTACGTGATGGATGGTCTACACATTACCAAACCAGCAAATACAAGGAGAACTCATGACAAACGATCGTCGTATAGTTGCTTTACTTCTTGTAGGCTTATTAGCCATTTTCATAACGATATCTACCAAATGGTTTTTCAACAATTTTGAAAAAAAAGAAGTAGAAAAAAACACCGGATATTCAACCGAGGCTAGACGTAACAAGTTCCTAGCAGCTGAATACTATTTGCGTGATTTAGGCTATGAAGTTGAAAGCGACAGTAATCGTGCACGATTATTAGAAACGCATGAAAATTATCAAACTATTTTAATCAATGATTATGGCCCCAAGCTATCTCCTACGCATTTTAAAAAACTTAAACAATGGATTGAAAATGGTGGGCACTTAATATTTACAGCTAGCGATTTTCAATATAGCTACGATGAGGGTGATGAATATACTGGTAATGACTTTAAAAATAATCAGCTGCTAGAGGAATATGGCATTCTTCCCAGCTACACTAATTTTGATGAGTACAAAGAAGACAGTGACTTTGACAACGAAGAGCAAGCTATTTCAACCTATATGCTTCGTGACAGCACAGAAATAAGCATAGATTTTTCTTCCTCAACTCAACTATTAGACACCACTGATTCAGCATCACTTTCATTAAATGATCGCTACGGTACTCATTTAGTACAACTTGATATTGGTGAAGGAAAGTTAACAGTGCTGAGCGACAATTATATGTTAAGCAATGATTATATTGGCGAACATGATCATGCATACTTACTATCGTCATTAAATGAAATTAATAAGTCATCTAGTAAAAAGGCACTTTTACTCTATAACAATCAATCAGACTCAATCTTTACTTTGATCTGGAAGCATGGGAAAGAAGCCTGCATCGCTTTTCTAGCACTGTTGATATTAAGCTTATGGTCACTGCACAACAGATTTGGACCTATAATGCCGATTATTGATTATTCAAATCGTAACATCACAGAACACTTACGAGCAATTGCACGTTTTAGTTGGCGACAAGATCATGGCATACATTTACTCAACCAGAGTCGCATTGCACGTGAAATTTCTTTATTAAAAAGATATCCAACATTAAAACAAATGTCTACTCAAGAACGTATGCAACACATCTCAGATATTTTAGACATTGAACCTGCAAAAGTGCATAGCGCACTTTATTTCGAACCCAAATCAACTAATGAATACATCAACTCATCACACTACTTGCAAAAATTATGGATACTTCAATGAACGATAATACAAGCCATGAAGCCAGCAACATTGATTTACAAGCTACTAACGAGCAAATCAAAAACCTAGAAACTGCTATATCTTTAGCTGTTGTAGGACAATGCGATGTCGTAAAGCAAATCCTTGTGACACTTATTGCGGCGGGTCATGCTTTAATTGAAGGCGTACCTGGAACAGGCAAAACATTATTAGTTAGATCTTTAGCTACTGCAGTTGGCGGAAAATTCAGTCGAGTGCAATTCACCCCTGATCTGATGCCTAGTGATGTTACTGGGCATGTCATGTATGACATGAAAACAACAGAATTTAAAGTAAGACGTGGCCCTGTATTCTGTAACTTCCTTTTAGCCGATGAAATCAACCGTGCACCAGCAAAAACACAATCTTCCTTACTGGAAGTCATGCAAGAACAACAAGTAACGATTGAGGGCCAATCATTTCAACTAAGCGACCCATTTTTAGTGCTCGCAACACAAAACCCAATAGAACAAGAAGGCACCTATCCATTACCGGAAGCACAATTGGATCGCTTTTTATTAAAAATAAAAATTGATTACCCTAACCATGAAGATGAAGTCAGTATTGTTAAACAAGTAACTTCACAAAGTATAGGTGACAAGCTTGATGTTTCTGCCGTGAAACAACAACTTACTCCAGAACAAGTCGTTGCATTACAGCAAGCAGCAGCCCAGCTACATATTGACGAGCAAATCATTCAATATACAGTACGCATCGCATCTGCTACTAGAAACCGCAATGGTATAGATATCGGTTCTGGCCCACGAGGCAGTATTGCTCTGTTGCGTGCTGCACGTGCCAATGCTTTGATTAATGGCAATAGTTTTGTCACACCAGATGATGTGAAATCAGTCGCCCCGAATGTCTTACGCCATCGTATTGTTCTCAATGCGGACCTAGAAATCGAAGGCTACCCTGTTGACAAAGTTATAGAGGATATTCTAAAAGAAGTCGATGCACCTAGAATATAAGACTCTGCGATCCAATAGACCCTAAACATGAGACCCTCTAACATTACAATTTGGCTAGTAGGCCTTTGGGTGGCACTAGGCCTGCTTGCAGCTTTCTTCCCGCAATTAAAAATATTATGGGAAGTATTTGGCATTGGTTTTCTAATGATTTTGTTAATTGACGCACTCGCTGTATTTAAAAAACCAAACATAGATATTCAACATCAGGTCAATCATAATCTGCCTATATATAGTTGGAGCAATATTAAGCAAATCATTCGCAATCAATCACCAAATAATTTACACCTCACCACACACGACCACTACCCAGCAGGTTTTAAGGTAGAAAGCTTGCCTGAAGCATTTTCACTTGCGCCAAATGAAAGTGTTGAGCTGCAATATAGAGTTAAACCACTCGCTCGTGGCGACTTCAATTTTAGTGGCACGGATATATTAAGGCGATCACCTTGGCATTTATGGTTACGTAAGTTCTTTTATGAAAATGACAAAAATGTAAGAGTGTTTCCAGATTTTGCATCTATTAGTAAATATATATTACTTGCTACCGATAATCGTCTAAGCCAGTTAGGAATTAAAAAAAGACAGCGCAGAGGTGAAGGAAATGATTTCCACCAGCTACGTGAATACCATATCGGTGACAGCTTAAAACAAATTGATTGGAAAGCTAGTTCTCGCCTAAATAAACTTATTTCCAAGGAATATCAAGACGAACGCGATCAACAAGTCGTTTTTTTACTAGACTGCGGACGACGTATGCGACATGCAGATGAAAAATATACTCATTTAGATCAAGCGATTAACTCTATGTTATTACTAGCCTATGTAGCTATTCAACAAGGTGATGCTGTAGGTTTTAAATCTTTCGCAGGTGATGAGCGTTGGGTGCCACCGAAAAAAGGACCTAATGTAGTAAATAATTTACTCCACAAAACTTATGACTTACCCTCTACCTTACATTCAGCAGACTATCTAATCGTTGCGGAAGATGTACTCCGCCTGCAACGACGACGCTCACTAATTGTTTTTGTTACCAATACCCGCGATGATGATTACGATAACTTGGTGGCGGCTATCCGCTTACTAAGCGTACGCCACTTAGTAATTCTTGCAGACTTGCGTGAAGAATCTCTAAACGAATTTCAAAAACAGTCTGTTACCGACTTAGATAGCGCATTACAGTTTCACGCTACCGAGCAATTTCTCCACCAACGTCAAGAAAATCACCGCAAGCTTAGGCATTTGGGTGTAATTTGCCTAGATGTTTCCGCTGAGCAATTACCTACTCATTTAGTTAACGAATACCTAAACATAAAACGCTCAAGTAAGCTTTAAGCTCATATCAAATAATCGGGCCAATCTAATCTGTATAAATTGCTCTATAAGCAGTATAAAAAGCTGCCATACCCATTGGCATTAATACTAACCAACCCAGGAAAAATGGTATTGATGCAATGAATGCTAAAACCAGCATCACTATGCTAAAAATTAAAAATGGCAGGATGTTTTTCAAACAACCCAAGAAACTCATTTTCAAAGACTCTATAAGCGACACTCCACCAAGCGAGATGAGCACCGGCGCAAACCAAAACATCATACCAATCGGTATCATTAGCAAAAGAGCAACTAAAACAATCAAAAGTGTTCCAGAATTAAATATTGCAGCAGGGTTAATTGATTCTGGATTTGCTAAAGCACCTAAACCACCCATACCACTAAATAAGAATACCCCAGCAATCACTGCAAAAAGAATTATTACCCCAAGATAAATTGCCCCCAGACCGATAAGTGAACCGGTATTGCTCTTAAACCCTGCAAATAAATGACCAATCTCAAGATTATCTCCTCGCTCTAATGCTGCACATCCGATCATAAATCCAGCCATAAACACTGCATATAAAAGTGACATTGCTAGCCCGCCAATAACTGGAACAAACTGCACCACAATATTCAACACAAACCACAATATAATTAAAACAATCCAAATTAATGGATTCATTTTAAATAAATTAAAAGCATCTTTTATCCAGTCAAGACCTGACATGGCAGGCAAAGACTTAATTCCGGTAACGGCTAATTCAACATCAGACCCCTTTCTTCCCACTGTTAAATTTGCATCAGGCGCTTGATACGGATTTTGTTCAGACATAGGACACTCTCTTTTTATAATTGATAGCTATTATTTAAGAATAATGTATATATGCAACTATTCAAAGGCTGTCTGGCTACGTTTATAATTCTAGTTGAACCATCTATACTGTAATTTAGTCAAATACAGCAATCAGTCTATTTACCTTCTAAAATCATCACTTATATCTAACTGTTAAAGGATCACTATATGACGATGAGATACCAATTAGCTCTTACTTGCCTACTATTCAGCTGTACAAGTCTAGCTTGGAGCCAAGATATAGAGTTTAAAAGTGGTGATAAACGAGTACCCTTAGTAGAACTGTATACCTCACAAGGCTGCAGTAGCTGCCCTCCTGCCGATAAATGGCTAGGTGAACTTAAAAACGAACCGGGTTTATGGAGTCAATTTGTACCCATAGCTTTTCATGTTGACTATTGGGACTACCTTGGCTGGAAAGATAGTTTCTCAAAAAAAGAAAATTCCAGCCGACAGCGCCTACATAGAAAACAAGGCCATGTAAAAGTCGTTTACACACCAGGCTTTTTTCTAAATGGTAAAGAGTGGAAACGTAGACTAGGCCGTAGCACACCTTCCTTAGGTAACGAGAACGCAGGAAATTTAACGGCAAATTTAAGAGGTAACACACTCAAAGTTAGTTATGACACTGCAAACCCTATCAGTACAGCAACCTTAAATGTTGGTGTATTAGGGTTTGGTTACCAAACACCTATTCAGGCTGGCGAAAATTCTAATCGAGTTTTAGTAGAAGATTTTGTTCTACTTTCACATACAGAACATCTTAGTTCGAACCAAACATGGGAAGTAACACTGCCAGAAATAATTACCCCAAGTGCGGAAAAATATGGCTTGGCGATTTGGGTTAGCCAAGGCACTGATTTAAAGCCACTACAAACCACTGGCGGTTGGTTACCTGATAGTTATTATTAATTAGTAATGCGGGGGAACTTCATCCCCCGCTGCCGCATCAGGCAGACTCGAAACTATTTCTTTGTATTGGTCTTTTAGCAAATTACAAACAACGTTTAGTTTATCAATTTTCTCCTGTTGGGTTATGACATGAGAATTAAGTTCTTGCAACAAGTCTTCTTGAAAAGACAGTTTTGTTTCTAACTCAATTATTCTCTCTTCTGATATATTTGCTGATTTTTCTACTGACATCACTATTGTCCAAATATTTGTATAGCAGGTTCGTTAAGTTCACCTAATTGTTCTCGCAAATCAAGAATATGTTGCTCCCAATACTGAGTGGTATTAAACCATGGAAAAGCGCGAGGAAAAGCAGGATCATCCCATCGCTTTGCCAGCCATGCGCTAAAATACATGATACGTAATGTTCTTAGGGGCTCTATATATTTTATTTGCTGTAAAGGAAACTCTGAAAACTCATTATACCCTTCGATAATCTCGTTAAGTTGAGCAGTTTGTCGCGCACGATCACCCGAAAGCATCATCCATATGTCTTGAATAGCCGGCGCCATTCTTGAGTCATCAAAATCTATAAAATGTGGCGCATCATCTCGCCAAAGTATATTGCCTACATGGCAATCACCATGTACACGAATATATTCTTCATCTTCACCATCAATATAGATGGTATCAATAATTTTTAAGATCTCTTTCACTACCGCATCATAAGATTCCCGAATGTGGTTAGGCATAAACTTTTCTTTAATTAAAGCAGCACTTTCATGGCCATAATGCTTACAACTTATAGATGGGCGTTGCTGAAATGCTCGCACCGCGCCCACAGTATGCATACGTCCTAAAAACCGACCCATGATAAATAAATTATCTAAATTATCTAGCTCAGGTGCATGGCCGCCCTTTCGAGCATACAAAGCAAGACGAAAATTTCCATACTGGAATAAGGTCTGTGCATTTTTAACTAAAGGAGGTACCACTGGAAGATCTTGCTCGACTAACTCGGCACACAACTGATGCTCTTCAAGTATCTGAGCATCACTCCAACGTTCAGGCCGATAAAACTTGGCAATTATGGGTTCATCATCTTCTATACCTACTTGGTATACACGATTCTCATAGCTGTTTAACGCTAAAATTCTGCCATCACTAACATAGCCATGATGATCAACAGCGTTTAGAACAAAACTTGGAGTGAGCGCATCAAATGGATGGTTACCAACACTCTCATCTTCAGATGACTCTGTGTCCTCAGGAAAAGAATTACTCATACGCCTACGTTAGCTGATTATTGAAAATCACGCTAACTAAATACTTACCATATAAGCTTAGGTCAGTAATGAGTGTAAATGCTCTTGTATATCTTTATTGCCAGCAAGCCACTTCTTGACAACATCTCTACCTGCTTGCAGACATTTTTCACCATAATCATTTTTACTAAATTCATCACGCGTACGATCCACTATTGTTCTAGCTTGATCCGCACTTAATCCACCACCCATTAAATAGCGCAAATAGATATCATCTTCATGCACTTCCGTTCCAGACGAAAGCTCTTTAATTAAACTATAGGTAAAAACAGAAATCATTTTTCGCACGTCTCTAGTCTTTTCTTGTGTAGGTATTGGCAACTTTCCGGTAGCCACCTGAAATATCTCTTGCGTTTTGCTACATAGCTCTTCTAATTGGTGTATTTCAGGCATTTTAATTAACGTCGAGAAACTGCAACTCGAATTGCATCTAACCTTAACTGTGCATGCTGCATAAATTCTTCAACCTGAGCAGTGGTTGATTCTAAATATTCAATTTCCTCTTGACGGATATTTGGATTAACTTTTGATAATGAAATTAACCGCTCTAATTCAGCAGCTTGTTTAACTTTCATGGTGTCTGATGCTTGTTTGATAATTTCTGCCATCTCAACTTCAGCAATCCCATTTGCATGCTCAATCAGCTCTGTAATTTGCGTGCGTGTATGCTTAATAATACTTTGAGCAACATTCTTCTTAACCCGCTCAGCCATACGATCCATATGTTCAGAGGTTAGTACACTTCCTAAATCATTATGATTATGATCAATCAATACACGAATGATTGCTTTTGAAAAATAATTATCTAGCCTTAACATTTTTGGCGCAGCACACTGAATAGTAAAAATACACTCTAGTAAAACAGTACTTGGTTTCAATGCCTGTAATTTTAGAGTACACAACGTTACATTTCCAAATTCCCCAGAAAGAATCATATCCATACTTCCAGAAACCATTGGATGCTCCCAAGTATGGAACTGCATATCTTCACGCACCAAAGCTTTTGCTCGGTCGTAGCATGCAGTTAATCCATCCTCAGGTAAACCTGGGAAACTGTGCTCATGCATATGGTCGCCAGGTTGCAGCACAACACTATGCAAACTATGATATTGCTGATCAACTCCAAACTGATCACATACACGTTCCATGTAATCAGCTAACTCCATTTGGTTGGTTGATGTCAAAATATCTTGCACTACCTCGGCAGCTTGATTTGGGTTGCATGAATTAAGCTCCAGCAAACGATCTCTACCCTGCTGTAATACTTGCTGCATCTCATCAGTTTTAATTTTTGTATCTTGGACTAATAGCCCAAAATCTTCATTTTCTTTCTGATTTAATAAGCATGTTTGCAAACGATCTGAATATAATTGGTACACCGCTTGTCCAATTGAACAAACCTGGCGAAATGCATTCAATCCTTCGTCATACCAACGCATTAATTTTTCTTGTGCACTATTTTTATAATAAGGAACATGTATTTGAACCGTATGTAACTGCCCAATTCGATCCAAACGTCCGATACGTTGCTCCAATAAATCCGCATTTAATGGCAAGTCAAACAAAACCAAATGATGCGCGAATTGAAAGTTTCTGCCTTCACTACCAATTTCAGAACAAATAAGTACTTGCGCACCCTCTTCCTCATCTGCGAAATATGCAGCGGCACGATCTCTAGCGATCAAATCCAATCCCTCATGAAACACTGCTGAGCGTATCGCATGTTGTTGATTTAAATAATTCTCTAATTGACTTGCAGTATTTGCCAATGCACAGATCACTAAAACTTTCTCGTCACGATTTTTAAGCAACCATTTCGCCAGCCACTCTACACGAGCATCTAATTTTAACCAGTTTTCACCAAACTGAGTCTCAGAACGTAAATGAGAGGCAACGAGATCTTCAATTGATTCATCTTCATTGGTTTCTTGCTTACTGGCTATTACGTCTAATGTCTCTTGAGAAGTCTCTAATAGATGTTGGTGTAATTCACGTTGTGGAAAACCTTCAACTGCATCACGTGTATTTCTAAACAATACTCGCCCAGTGCCATGTCGATCCAATATAGTTTGAATCAACTCATCTATGGCTTTTCTTGGAGAATATTTTGGATTTTGTAATGCAGCTTTGAAACTCGCGGTGACTTCGCCGCCTAAAAAGGTAGAAATCTCATCTAACAAACTTACATCTTTTCGAAGCTGCTCAGTTGCATTATCAGCAAGTAGTTTTTGCACTAGTTCATTTACCGGCTGATAGCTCGTTTCTTCTTGTCGATATTTTTCCAGATCGTAATACCGATCAGGATCTAACAAGCGCAATCTTGCAAAGTGCCCATCAACTCCAAGCTGCTCAGGAGTTGCAGTTAACAATAGTAATCCAACAACATTTCGTGCTAAAGCTTCAATACATTGATAAGCATTACTCACATGATCTTCAGACCAAGTAAGATGATGCGCTTCATCTACAATCAATAAATCCCAGTCTACCGCTAATGATTGTTCAAATCGTCCACGACTATTTGTTAAGAATGATAATGCACACAACACACATTGTGCAGTTTCAAAAGGGTTTCCAGGTTCAGCTTCGTCTAACGCTTGGCAACGTTCTTCATCCAGAATAGTGAATTGCAGATTAAAACGACGTGACATTTCTACTAACCATTGATGCACCAAACTGTCTGGCACCACAATCAGAACTCGACTCGCTGCACCAGTAATAAGTTGTTGATGCAGAATCAAACCTGCTTCAATGGTTTTTCCAAGTCCTACTTCGTCTGCGAGTAATACTCTAGGTGCATATCGTTTTGCTACTTGCGAAGCAATATAAAGCTGATGCGGAAGTAGCTGTACTCGTGGGCCAAGCAAACCATAACTTGGAGATTTTTGTAAACGATGTTGATGATGTAGTGTTTCTACACGCAATGAAAAATTTTTGACTTTATCAACCTGGCCTGCAAATAAACGATCTTGTGGTCGGCTAAATTGCACAAAACTTTCAAGATCAATTTCTTCAAGGCTGTGTTGATTACCTTCCTCATCTAAACCCTGGTAAATTAAGTAACCGCCCTGCTCGATTACTTCAGCAATAGTGAAACTCACACCATCTGCATTGCTAACTTTTTCACCAACCGTGTAGTGCACACGACTTAGAGG
>CAYXVH010000320.1:0-9290 GCA_964468615.1 uncultured Thiotrichales bacterium
ATCAATTGTTAAGTTTTTATCTTTTGCTTTTGCACCAATGCGTAAGGCAAAATTCCCACCAAGTGAAAAACCTACAATGTAAAATTTTGAGTACGGTATTTGATGTTGTATGGCTTGAGTAGCATTAAGTACTTCATCTAATCGGCAAGAATGAAATAATTCTTTATTTAAATGTTGCGTGCCACCGTGGTCTCTAAAGTTTAAACGGAATATATTGAACCCTAATTCATGTAACTTGCTAGCTATAGGTAGAAGATATAAAGATTCAGCGCAACCTAGCCATCCGTGTAGAATCAGCACTAAGGGTTTTTGTTTTGCATTTTTATGTGTAGTTAATAGCCCTTGTAATTGAACATCATTTGGTAGGGATAAGATGTGAGATTCGCTTTGTTTGCGAAAATTGTGGCTAATGCGCTGCGCATAGGCTTTACGTAGTAAAGATGCTGCCGCAATGGTGTTTGAATGACCATTGCGGTAAACAAGAGGTGGATTGTATTCCGCCACTACCTAGCTTGATTTAAAGCTTGCTCTACATCTTCCAAAATATCGTCAATATGCTCGATGCCTATGGAGAGCCGTACTAAATCTTCACTTACACCTGCAGTAGCTTGTTCTTCTTTAGAGAGTTGTCGGTGGGTTGTAGTGGCAGGATGACATGCTAAAGATTTAGCATCACCAATATTAACCAACCGCACAATCAGTTTAAGTGCATCAATAAATTTAGTGCCGGCTTCAATGCCACCTTTAATTCCAAAACTTAGAATACCCGAAGCCTGTCCGCCAAAATATTTCTTCGCAAGTTTGTGGTCCTGGTGTGAAGGCAAGCCTGAATAATTCACCCAATTTACTAACGCATGTTTTTCCAGATACTGTGCTGCCGCTAAAGCATTTTCGCAGTGCCTATCCATGCGCACTGCCAAGCTTTCAATGCCTTGTAAAATTAAAAAGCTGTTCATAGGTGAGATGGCTGAACCCATGTTACGCAGAGGCACAACACGCACACGACCGATATATGCGGCTGCTCCTAGCGCTTCGGTGTATACCACGCCATGATACGAAGGGTCTGGTTCGTTAAGCATTGGAAAGCGTTGTTTATGCTCTGCCCAAGGAAACTTGCCAGAGTCCACAATAATTCCACCAATCGAAGTGCCATGCCCACCCATGTATTTGGTTAACGAATGAATGCTTATGTCTGCTCCAAATTCAAAAGGTCTGCATAAGTAAGGGGTGGGTACCGTATTATCTACCATGACAGGAACCCCCTTGTTGTGAGCAACCTTAACTACCGCTTCAAGATCAATAACATTACCGGCAGGGTTGCCTAAGGATTCGCAAAAAACGGCTTTGGTTTTGTCATCTATAGCAGCATCCATGGCATCCATATCACGATAATCAACAAATCGAACATCTATCCCAAGCTTAGGTAGCGTGTGTGCAAAGAAGTTGTACGTTCCTCCATATAAAGTGGCTACCGATACAATATTGTCGCCTTGTTCAGCTATGGCAAATATTGCATAGGAAATGGCTGCCATACCCGAGGACAGAGCCAGTGCCCCCACACCACCTTCCATTTCTGCAACGCGCTGTTCAAGTACGGCAGTGGTAGGGTTCATTATTCGCGTGTAAATGTTGCCTTCAACTTTTAAATCAAATAAATCGGCGCCATGTTGTGTGTCATCAAATGCATATGATGTAGTTTGGTAAATAGGTACAGCAACAGCTTTTGTGGTTGGGTCCGGTGAGTAACCGCTGTGTATTACTTGTGTTTCAATTTTCATATGAATATACCTTTATCATTAATGAGGCGGATCGAAAAGTTAGTGATTAATCTCTTTGTCACAAGTACAACTCGGTATGACCGAAGATATTCTTGAATTGGAAAGAGGGGCAGTATTAACTATTGATCCGTCTTCAGCTTCAAATTAATTTGGCGCTGACACGACCTAGAAGCTTTGAGGACGGCCATCGCTTTAGCAGTATTTGTGAGTCGCCCTGCAAGTTGTTGAATTAAAGCGGCGACTTAAGCATCACGGCTGTTTAATCAGCCATTAAAAAATGTTATGAATAATTAGAGCCTTTGTCAATCATTAAGAGAGAAATTTACAGATATTCTGAAGCGAAATTTTATAACAATAGTCTTATCATTCAATCCTGAGTCGCCATGTAATTTCGCACTTGGTGTCGATGATTTGGTGCTTTTGTAGCCATTGACAAACCTCCTCTGCGTCTTGGGTAAACCAGGCGTGGGCAGAACCAAGTCGAAAGCTGTAGCCCCAATCGTCCATATCTTGCATTTGCTGGTAACGATCGTAGCCATCAATATGGTCTGATAACAGTATCTGTAAATAGCAGCTGGCGTTTTCCTCCTTCACAGTACCTTTGGCATCGCTATGCGCATCAGTACGTTGATCAGCGGGCATACATATATAGTGGCAGGATTCATGCAGAATCGAATGGATCGGTGTATCTTCACGTATATATAACCGATTATTTTTGCGTCCGGCTTCGGGAGTTCCCCAAAAGCTATGTGGAATCTCAGCTCCCGATTCAGAACAATTTATTTGTATACCGTAGTGGCTAAGCAGCTCTTTAATCGAGTCTGAGTTTAAGTTTTCGTAATACACCATTAATGATTGTTATATGTCATTTATAAACTTATATCCATTGCTATGTTTTTGGACCTATCCACTGCCATATTAATGGCTTGTCCAAAAGGAGAGATCCATATTGCATGAAAACTAGGTATACTCAGCGACCAATTTTTAGCCAAATAACTTCTACGGAGAGAATCAGCTATGCGTTTATTGTTACGCACCACATCATTGATTATAGCTTTAGGCTTGTTTGCTTCATCTGCAAGTTTTGCCGCAGGTAATGTAGAACAAGGAAAACTGAAAGCAGAAACTTGCTTAGGTTGCCACGGTGTACCTAGCTATACAAATGTATATCCAACCTATCATGTGCCTAGGTTAGGCGGCCAACACGCTGATTATATTGTTACCGCGCTTAAAGGCTATCAATCAGGTGAGCGTAGTCACGGCACGATGCAGGCACAAGCATCAGGTTTAAGTGAAGAAGATATGGCAGATATTGGTGCCTATTTTCAGTCACTACAATAAGAATTTATTTCTCACAATTTTAAAATTAGAAGTTAAATCATGAAAAAATTATTCATAAACGTTGTGGTTGGTTGGTTTGTTGTAGTAGCGGCACCAAGTTTCGCTTCAGAAGAAGCTCATGAATCAAGTCATGATGCAGCGCCAGCCAAAAGTGGTGCGGAAGTAGCAACGCAATGTGTTGCTTGTCATGGTGAAGATGGCAATAGCCCTACACCTAACTTCCCTCGCATTGCAGGACAGCATGCTGACTATATGTTTCATTCTTTGAAATCGTATAAGAATGGCGATCGTAAAAACCCCATTATGGCTGGAATTGTTGCGGCACTTAGCGAAGAAGAGATGAAAAATGTTTCTGCGTTCTTTGCAAGTCAGAATGGCTTGTCTGTAGTGGACATCGATGATGAGTCCAAACACTAATTTAGACCGCTAATGAATTAAGCTAAGGTGCTTTTAATGGAAGCATCTTAGCTCTAATATCTAAGACTGTTCTTTTTCCCATTCATCCGGTGTGAATGCCTTAATGCTCAAGGCATGTAATTCACCGCTGGCGATTTGTGGCTTAACAGTGGCGTACACCATCTGGTGTTCTTTAATCATGCTTAAATCAGCAAAGCTTTCGCTAATCACAATAGCTTCGTATTTGCCTTCACCGCCACTTACCACGGCTTTTGAGTTAGGCACGCCGGCCTCAATTAATTTTTGAATGTCGTCAGTGGTCATGTCGGTAATTATCTATTACGTGCGTATATATACTATATCGCATTGGCCATAGCGCTCAGACCCTATAGATTAGCTTAGCGCATTAAGCCGGATTGCTAGATTCAATCAGTTCCACCAGCGCATCGCCAATAAGTTCTTTTTTCCAGCTAGATAAGATATCTAATTCTCGTTTCCCACGGATTAGTTTTTCAACCACACTACGTGTGGCTAATAAACTAGGCGAAATATTTAGCTCTTCTGCTCGCTCACGAATAAAGGACTGTGCTGTTTTTATTAGCTTGCGCTGTTCACTGCTTAATGGGCCTATAAAGTTGGTCTCAGGCCATTCTGCCTCAGGAATATTTTTGGCAATGTTTATTTCTTCAAAAAGTGCATCTACGTATCCCGCGTGTTCGCGATTGATATCTTCTACATGCTGCAGTGAATTTGTATCAATAGGTTGCTCTATAGCTAAACTGCGTAATGCTTTGTCAGTTAAAATCCAGCGGCGCGGTTTATTTTCTGCAATCGCTTGAAGTTCGCGCCACTGTGCGAGATGTTTGAGTACGATCAGTTGTTCGGATTCTAATTTACCAACACCTTTAACTGTTTTCCAAATTTTGCTCGCATCCACTTTGTATTTATCTAGGGCGGATAAATTGTTGCATTCAAATTCAGCCCAATGACTGCGCTGCTGTTCGGTGAGTTGACCTTTTAAATATAAATAAATTTTAGCTAAATATTTAACATCATCTACTGCGTATCTAATTTCATCATCTGTTAACGGTCTGCGTTCCCAGTTCGTACGAGAGAGAGATTTATCAAGCTCCACGTCACATATTTCATTTACCAAATATGCATAACTCACTTGATCGCCATAACCTAATAGGCTGGCAGCAATTTGAGTATCAAACATAGGGGTAGGTACTTCGTCATAAAGATTTACAAATATCTCAAGATCTTGGCTCGCGGAATGAAATATTTTAGTAATAGATGGTTGGTATAGCAGCTTTCTAAGTGAGGAAAGGTCTTTGATAGTAATGGTATCAATGCAAACAATGTCTCGTTCTGAGGCAATTTGCACTAAACATAAGTTTGGATAGTAGGTTCTTTCGCGTATAAACTCTGTATCAAGCGCTAGCCATTCAACATCGTGTGATGCTTTGCAAAACGCCTCTAACTCTTGTGTTGTGGTTAATATTCTAAATTCCATTATGAATACATTAGTGACCCTAAATATTTTGAAGCATTCCTGGAAACATTTTCTGAATGTTTTGTTGCTGATGCTATTAGTTTTTCAAGGCAGTGTAACAGCTAAGCAGGGGCCAAGGGACTGGCAATCACCTTTTTTTCAAGACCATATATTGGTGGGAAAAATTTGGGATACCCATAAAAATTTGTGGCTTACCAATAAGCAGATTAATCAAGAGTTGTTGAATTACGACTATATACTTTTGGGTGAAGCGCACACCAATGCTGATCATCATATTTTACAAGCCAAGGTTATAAATACACTAGTAAGTTCAGGTGTAAAGCCCACTGTGGTGATGGAAATGTTGTCACAACAAACATGGCATGAACAGCCGCATGTATGGAATAACTCTGACGAGTTGCAAGAGTTAGCAGGGATGCTAAATGATGGTTGGCCTTGGGAATTATATGCGCCAATTTTACAGTCTATCGTGCAACATCAACTTGAATTGCATGCAGGCAATATCAGTAGTGACGAGTTACGTCGTTGGTCAAATGAAAAGAGTACTGATAAAGGAATCGATGTATTACGTGAGTATTCTTACACAGAAGATAACTTTACAACCTTAAATAAGAATATCATTGATTCTCATTGTGGTCATGCTAATCAAGGGTTTGTGGATTTTATGTCGCGTGCACAAATGCAGCGCGATCGTATAATGGCTGCCTCGCTCATGGATAAAAAACTTCCAGTAGTTTTTATTGCGGGTAATGGGCATGCGAGAAATGATTATGCTGTGCCTATGCAGTTGCGAAGACATTTTAAGCAAACGTCCTATTTATCTATTGCGTTTATTCCGGTACAGGAAGGTAAAGTTAATCCTCAAGAGTACTTGCAAGATGAATTGGCGATATACGATATTTTATATTTCACGCCTAGTCATACAAATGAAGATCCCTGTGAGAAATTTAGAAAACAATTGAAAAATATGCAGCGCAAACATCAATAACACAGGCTCCATAAAGGTTTGAAGGTAGATTAATGCCTATAGTTGCTTGCAGATGTTCAGCTATGTGCGACAATATCTGCCATACATATTCATAAGACATATTCATAGCTTCATTTAATAGGACATTAAATGCTCACTGGGCCCGATGCCAATCTTAAGGCAAGAATAAAAAGCCTTCGCAGCCATATCAAAAACGAAAACCCACTACTAGTAGATGTGGTGGATCATTTTTGTGAGTTAGATAAGCTCGCATACAAGCTAGGCATTCTTACTAATAAAGAATCGTATACCACCGATATTTCCTGGTGGCCGCTAATCTCGGTGCTAGGTACATTTTCAGCGGGTAAGTCCACCTTTATTAATCACTTTGTGCAAACCAATTTACAAAAAACCGGCAATCAAGCGGTGGACGATAAATTCACGGTAATTTGTTACAGCAGTGATGACAAAGTACGAGTGTTACCAGGTTTAGCGTTAGACGCTGATCCACGTTTTCCGTTTTACCAAATTAGCGATGAAATTGAAAAAGTATCCGCTGGGGAAGGTTCGCGTATAGATACCTACTTACAACTCAAAACCTGTCCAACGGATCTTATAAAAGGCAAGATTTTAATCGATTCACCAGGCTTTGATGCCGACGCACAACGTACCTCAACATTACGCATCACTGACCACATTATTAATTTGTCTGATTTAGTTTTAGTGTTGTTTGATGCGCGCCATCCAGAACCGGGTGCCATGCGAGACACACTGGAGCATTTGGTTGCGGGCACAGTGCGTCGTAATGACTCAAACAAAGTGTTATTTATTCTCAATCAAATTGATACCACTGCAGGCGAAGATAATGCAGAAGAGGTCGTTGCAGCTTGGCAGCGTGCTTTAGCGCATGGTGGTTTAGTGAGTGGCCGGTTTTATGCCACCTACAATGAAGATGTGGCAGTGAATATTGACGATAAGGCGTTGCGTGATCGGTATCAACGTAAACGCGATGCAGATCTTGCAGAAATCTATAACCGTATCAGTGAAGTTAGCGTAGAGCGTGTATATCGTATTATCGGTTCTTTGGAGTACACTGCCAACCAAATCGAAAATCAAATTGTACCTAAAGTTTATGAAGCTACGCGAACTTGGGCGAAACGTGTGTTGATGCTAGATGTCGTTGTACTGCTTCCAATATTCATTGCCATGTTAGTTTATTTTGTTAGTTACTACGGTACGAGCACAGCTTTCGACAGTTTTGGAAAAACAGGCTTGGTTTCTGCAATTATTTTGGCGTTACTTCTTTTATATACAATTCATCAGTTGGTGCGCAGTGTTATTGCAAAATGGGTTGCTAGATCTCTGCCAAGCAAAGATCCATCTGGAAGTGTGCGATTAGGATTCTTACACAACACGCGTTGGTGGCAACCGCTGGCTCGCCCATTTATTGTCGGTTGGAATAAACATGCCCGCACTAAAATAATACAAATTCGCGAAGCTGCAGACCGTTTTGTGCAGACATTGAATGATGAATACACTAACCCTTCAGGTGAGCGTTAGGACGATGTGCAGGATGCACAAGTGTCGTGAGAGACAGGATGTCGAGAGCGACTGTGTGAATATGAGTCGAATCAGGAATGATTCGTTCTTATTAAATGAACTAATAAATCGAAGCAGTTTTTCTAACTGCACGCAACACTAAAAATATCCACGGCCAAACTAAAACACTTGTTATAACTGGGGCCCAATACACCCAGGTTTTAGGGTCTTGTCCTAAGATTCCTAAAAGCCATAAAGAAATGCTCATGTAGGGTAATAAGATCATGCCGACAAACATCGCTTGCTGGTGGAGCGGGTAAACACGTACACGTTGATGAAAACGAATAGCAATGTATGCGGTGATAGCAAAGCCTAATGCGTGTTGGCCGAGTAGGGCGCCTTGAATTACATCCACACATAAACCCAACATCCAAGCAATGCCAACACCGACTTTTTTCGGTACGGCAATGTTCCAATAGATAAGTGCTAACGCGATCCACTCGGGACGATAGGGTCGCGCCCAGTCTGGTAATGGCATGATCATTAGCATCATCGCCACTACAAAAGTTACAATAATCGTGAAAAAGTCAGAGGAGTTATTCATGTGTTCAAATCAATTGCGAGTGCCTGAGTTCTGATCCGCAACATTATTGTCGGGAGTATTCTCAAGATTGTTTTCAGCGCTATAATCTGCATCTGCAGCACTTGGCCAAATTAAAAGTACTTCACGAATGCTGTTTAAGTCTACCAGTGGTTTTGCTTCGACTTTAACAAAAGGATCGCCTGATACTTGTTTGATGCTTGTGATTTCTGCTACGGGATAATCAGAGGGGTAACGATCATCTAAGCCTGAAGTAATCACTAGGTCGCCAATTTGAATGTCAGCTGTATTGGTTAAGTGTAATAATTCAAGCTGCTGAATGTTGCCAGTGCCTACGACTAAGCTGCGTTGTCCACTACGCGCAATTACACCAAGCAAAGCATGATTCGGATCCGACACTAAAAGTGCTACGGAATTAAATGGACCGGCTTTATCAATTTGCCCAATAATGCCTCTTGCACCTAACAAAGGTTGTCCTTCGTAGACGCCATCTCGTGTGCCTTTGTTGACTACGATACGCTGTTGATAAGGATCTAAGTCGACAGATAGTAGTTCGCCAATTAATATGCGTTCTTTTTCAAAGTATTTTGCAGAAGTGAGCATTTCTCGCAGACGCGTATTTTCTCGTTCTAAGGTTGCGAGTTTTTGTAGTTGTAACTCGAGGCGTATTTGATCTGCGCGGAGTTTTGCATTGTTGCGAAGTAATTTATTGCGCCCCGATAAAGATTCTGACCCCCAGTTGTAAACTTTTACTGGTAGACCGGCTAAATATTCAATCGGATACATTGCCACACTGATGGTTTGGCGAACTTTGCTCAAATGATGAAAGTGATGGTCTACTGTCATCATTGCGATGGATGCAATGATAAGCATGATTAATTTTGTAGAGGAGGAAGGGCCGAGGCCGAACAGCGTTTTTATAGTGAATTCTCCATAAATTACACAACAATAGCCCACTAGATTGGGTGCAATCTATAATAACGAATTACTCGTTATGCGTCAGTGTAAAGTGGTGGGGTCTTTAGGTGTCTACGGTGAGGAGTTCGTTGCCTAATTCATCCATTAACTCTAAGGCTCGCCCGCCGCCACGTGCTACAGAGGTAAGTGGATCGTCGGCAATCACTACTGGGATGCCGGTTTCTTCCATGATGA
>CAYXVH010000321.1:0-6167 GCA_964468615.1 uncultured Thiotrichales bacterium
AGGTTGATCAAATTGAAATTCTTTAAAAGCTAAATCTGCAATTGAAAATTGACCACTACCTAATACCGTGGCGAGCAACATTAAAAGTACAAATACAAAGATACTCATCTGCAACACATCTGTTTTCAGAGAGGCATGCAAGCCGCCCAGCATGGAATACAGCAACGTGACTGCAGAAAAAGCAATGATGGCTAGCACATAAGCATTCGAGCCCGCCATACCAAACAACATCCCAATCACCAATAAATTGGCAAATACTTCACTTATTAAGCGAATGACAATCACAACGTTGTAGCAAGTAACACCCATACGACCAAAACGTGCATGCAAAAAACTTTGCACACTTGCAAAACCTTGTTCGAAACGCAGCTTATCTATTATTTTACCGCCAGTTAAAAACGACAAATAATAAAGTGCATAAGCAAGTGTTCCCCACAGGCCATAGTAATAACCAAGAATTGCGGCATTCATTAAGGAACGCGCAAATATCCAGGTGGTGACTTGAGAAAAGGTTAGCGTAAGTAAACTTGGCGCCTCACCCTGCGGGGATGAACCTGAAAAAAACGTATTTACGGTTTTTGCGATGGGAGCGAATACAACAGACAAGGTAGCAATTACGCCTGCTATAGCGATCAGCGCATATTCCATTAGGTAGGTCTTTTTCTTTTTAAATTAATTAGTTTGAGCAAAATATATGAGGATTGTGCCTATAAACGACAGGAATAACATGAATTTACTTACAGAGGCATTTGATAAACATTAGCGTAGAAGCTGCTTTAAACCATACCGCTCCAATATTTTTGCAACATTGATAAAACTCTTTTTACGATACGAGATCCAATATCGCCTAATTTATAAGCAAGATGCCTGTATTAGCAAAAAATATTTTTTGTATTCTTAAAAATATCTTCTGTAAAGCAAATTTTCATAAGCAAAATTTAAATATTTTCACTTACGTTCAATACTTAATCTTTTACATTAACTTTTTTATTAATGAGGATTTTTTACGCACTATTACCTTAAAAATAGTACATCTATTTAGCTGAATGTAATAATATTGTCAAAGAATTGTCGTAAAAATAGTAATAAACAATAGTTAACAGCAGTTCAAAGTAGGCAAATCCTATTAAAAATACTAATGCCAAACAGCTTATAAAAATAAACCACTAGAGAGAATAAAGATGACTTATTTAATTTCCAATATTGTGTTTACACTTCTCGCAACATTTATATTGGGTTTAGTACTAGGATGGTTTATTTGGGGTCGTTTAAAAAACAGACTTCAGTTACTTGAATCAAATTGGCGTAAGCGTTACTTAAGTTTAGATAGTGAATACAAGTCAGTTAGTAAAGATTTCAATGAAGTTGAGCAAGCGCTTAAACATAAAGTAGAACATATCAGCACGCTAAATAATGAAAGAAATGAACTAAATAGAAAACTAAGTGGTGCTGCAACCCTAACAAGTGAAGCAGATTATGAGATTGGGGAATTAAAAAATCAACTTGGGCAAGCAACGCAACGTTGTCATATTACTAGCAAAGAACTTGATGAACACAAACAAGAATTAGAAGTTTTACGCAGCACACCGAATGAAATAAGTGAACTTAAAGCTTTACTTGGGCAAGCAACGCAACGCTATAACAATAATGGCCTTGAATTAAAAAATAAAAACGAAAAATTCGCAGCAGTACAAAATAAGTTTGATGAAACCAACAAATACACCAACTCGCTTAGCAAGGAGTTAGAGCATATCCGCGCAAAACTATTAAAGCGCGATAAAGAATTTGAGAAACTAACCTTATCATTTACTAATTTACAAAAAGAATTAAATGACAGTAATAAAAAGTTGAAGACATTTAAGACCGAGCTAGATTCACACGATAACAACCGTACTGAAAATAATCTTCAATTAAAAGAACGCGATGAGAAAATTTTAATCTTAGAGAATCAAGTTAAAATAGTCTCTAAGCAACACAAAGATTCTCAAGCTGAATTAAGCGACACCAAGAAACAAATTCCTGCTTTTAATAAAGAAATCAGCACATTACATGAACATATTCCTGCTTTAGAGAATTCATTAAAGCAACGCAATTCCAGCATCACAGCACTTGAAAGTGAAGTGAGCCGTTTAGCCAAACAGTTCCCCCCATTACGAGATCAACTTGAAGCACGCACCTCAGATTCAAATGAGTTAAAGCAACAGGTACATACTTTGCAGCAAAAGATTCCTGCCCTTAAAAGCACCATCGCAGCACGTGATGCACATATTCGTGAATTAGAAGTGTTTATGAAAGAAACACAAAAAGCGATTTTAAAACCAAGCAATGGCAGCGTCATCCAAAATGGCAACGGCAATGATCACAGCAATGGAAATAGCCGCAGCAACGGTAAAACAGAAAATAGTAATGGTGCAACAAACGGCAATATTATCCACATTAATGGTACGTCTAAAACAAATGGGAATGGAACCGCACTAAGTAATGGTTCATCTAAACCAAACAAAACAGTCAGTGTTAACGGCAAAGCCAATCAAAACGGTTCAATTAAACCGGCAACATTAAATGGCAAAACCGCTACAAAAACAGCTAAAAATAAAATCAACCCCTATGGCTTAAAGAAACCAACTCGTAAGCCTGATGACCTTAAACTCATTGCAGGCATTGGTGAAACACTTGAAAAGACATTACACAAATGCGGAATCTACTATTTCGAACAAATTGCTGGCTTTAACCTAAAAGATGTTAATACCGTGGATAAATTACTTAATTTCAGAGGACGTATTGATCGTGATGACTGGATTAAACAAGCACGCGCCTTAATTCGTAATAATAAGAACCCTGCTACTGCAACTAAGAAAACTTCACAAAAACGCACACCACCACGCGTGAACCGCAAACCAAAAATGAAGCCTCTAGGGATGAAACGACCTACTGGTGAGTTAGACGATTTACAACTCATTAATGGTGTTGGACCAACATTAGAACGAAAACTTCATCGCCTAGGCATATATCACTATGAGCAAATTGCACATCTCACAGCTGAAGATATTGAGTTGATAGACAGCAAACTCAAAACCTACAAAGGTCGTGTGAAACGAGATAAATGGCCCATGCAGGCACGTCGATTACATAAAGAATTTTATGTAGCGTTATAAGCTAAACTATAAGGCTCACTGAAAAGTTTAAAATTTTAAAGTTAAGAATTAAGCTGCATGCATAATGCAACTTAATTCTTACGTCCCTGTACTCGCAAGCTCAGACTGCAATTGGCTGGCAAGATATTCTTCATATGTGCCATGGAATAAGTTCATCTTTTGATCTTTTATTTCCACAATACTATTAGCCAGCGAAGAAACAAACTCGCGGTCATGACTGACAAATATCAAAGTACCTTCATAGTGCTCAAGCGCGAGATTGAGAGACTCGATACTTTCCATATCGAGGTGATTGGTAGGTTCATCTAGGAGCAATATATTTGCATCAGACAACATCAACTTCCCAAACAATAAACGATTTTTTTCACCACCCGAGCATACTTTAGCTTGTTTTTTAAAGTCATCCGATGAAAACAATAATCGACCCAGTGTGCCGCGTACTGCTTCATCATCATGTCTAGGTTTTCTCCACTGAGACATCCAATCAAATAAGTTCATATTGCCTTCAAATTCATTGCTGGTGTCTTGTGGGCAATAACCTAAGTTTGCATTTTCAGACCACTTAATTATTCCTTGATTAGGTTCCAGTTCATTCATCAAACAGCGCAGAAAAGTTGATTTACCTACACCATTTTCACCAATTACAGCTAAACGTGTTCCGGCTTCAATAATCATTTCTCCGCCATTGAATAGCTCTTCATCCTCAAAACCATGTGCAAGGCTTTCTATGGTCAAGGCATTACGATGAATTTTTTTCTCTTGGTTAAAGCGAATAAAAGGACTGCGGCGACTTGAAGGCTTAATTTCTTCAAGCTGAATCTTTTCAATTTGCTTAGCACGTGAAGTCGCCTGACGAGCTTTAGATGCATTAGCAGAAAAACGGCTAACAAACTGTTGCAAGTCAGCAATCTGCGTCTTCTTTTTAGCATTTTCAGATTGCATGCGTTCGCGCACTGCGGTGGATGCAATCATAAAGTCGTCATAATTGCCTGGATACACACGTAGCTCGCCAAAATCCATATCTGCCATATGTGTACAAACTGCATTTAGAAAATGTCTATCGTGCGAGACGATAATCATAGTACTTTTGCGTTCGTTTAAGATACTTTCCAGCCAACGAATCGTATTGATGTCTAAGTTATTAGTTGGCTCATCGAGTAGCAAAATATCAGGATCTGAAAATAGTGCTTGCACCAATAGCACACGCAACTTCCAACCAGGAGCCACTTCACTCATCAGACCATTGTGAAATTCTTGTTCTATACCCGCACTAAGTAATAAATCTCCAGCACGACTTTCTGCACTGTAGCCATCCAATTCAGCAAACTCTACTTCTAAATCGGCTACTTTCATGCCATCTTCTTCAGACATTTCCGGCAATGAATAAATACGCTCGCGCTCTTGTTTAATTTCCCATAACTGCTGATGACCCATGATCACCGTATCGATCACAGAAAACTCTTCAAAAGCAAATTGGTCTTGACTCAACTTCCCCAGACGTTCATTAGGGGTAATAGATATATTGCCTGATGTAGGCGCTTGGCTACCATCCAAAATTTTCATAAAGGTAGATTTACCGCAGCCATTGGCTCCAATTAAGCCATAGCGATTACCATCACCAAATTTTGCAGAGATATTTTCAAATAATGGTTTGGCACCAAATTGCATGGTGATATTTGCGGTGGTGATCAATTCGAGTATTCCTACAGAAGTTAAAAAAACAAGTGTTTAAAACGCTGCGTACTATAAAGTTTTGTAGCTAAAACGTCGAGTGAAACTGTTCAAAATTATAACATTGGAGAAATTTGTGAACCCAAGCTGCTTACCAATATTTCCATAGTATTCATTATGAGCGACTGCATCTATCACCATAGCAAGTACTCATTTAAGCAATCTGATCATCCGCCACATGGTAACGAGGATCTTCCAATACATTTACTTCTACTAGATCACCGGCTTTCTTAAGTAAATGACGACACTCATCGCTAAGATGACGTAAGTGTAAGATTTTACCTGCTTTGATATATCTCTCCGCCAGTGTGTCAATGGCTTCAATTGCTGAATGATCTGCAACTCGCGAGTTTTGGAATTCGATTACTACATCATCTGGATCTCCTTCAGGGTGAAACATTTCCAAAAAGTTTTTTACAGAGCCAAAAAATAATGGCCCATTCAATTCATGTATACGCGAACCCTTTTCATCGTCATAACTTTTGATATTAATATGTTTAGCATTTTCCCAAGCAAATGCTAGCGCCGAAACAATCACCCCGACTACAACCGCTATCGCTAAATCAGTAAACACAGTTACCGCTGAAACCAGCACTAATACAAATGCATCAGTGAGTGGAATTTTGCCCATTATGCGCAAACTTGACCATTCAAAGGTCGCAAACACCACGATAAACATAACTCCCACCAGGGCCGCCATTGGAATTCGTTCAATCAAAGGGGATGCAAACAGAATAAATATTAATAAGAAAATAGCCGCCGCAACACCCGACAATCTTTGACGACCACCAGAATTCACATTAATCATGCTCTGCCCAATCATCGCGCAGCCTCCCATGCCTCCGAACATCCCAGTAACCGTATTGGCAATGCCTTGCCCTACGCACTCACGATTTCCACGCCCGCGCGTACCGGTAACTTCATCAATTAAGGTTAAAGTAAGTAGTGACTCAATCAGACCGATCGCTGCAAGAATAAACGCATAAGGCAAAATTATAATCAGCGTTTCCAAGTTAAAAGGCACAGCTGGAATATGAAATATTGGGAAGCCTCCTTCAATACTGGCAAGGTCTCCTACGGTTGCTGTATCTAACTGCAGGCCAATGACCAACAAGCTCACAATAATAATAGCGGCTAATGCAGCTGGAAATTTACCAGTGAACTTAGGCAGAAAATGGATGATCGCCATGGTAAGAACTATTAAGCCAGCAAAAACTACTAGGGCATTTCCGCTTAACCATTCCTTTATCCCTTCAGGCGAAGTGATTTGAAAGTGTTGCA
>CAYXVH010000322.1:0-5312 GCA_964468615.1 uncultured Thiotrichales bacterium
TCATACTGATGGTAGGTTCATCAACAGATAGTGGCGGCATTGCTTCTACGGCTTCTGGAGAGCAGATGGTGTCAGAAATGTTCAGCCCATCAATGCCGGTGATACAAATAATTTCGCCCGCTTCTGCTTGTTCAGCATCCACACGATCTAAACCATGATAGGTCATTACATTTAGAATTTTTCCATTGCGCGTTATATCTTCCGCGCTGGCAATCGCAACTGGCATATTTTTCTTTATCACGCCACGAGTGATACGGCCTACGCCGATAACGCCGACATAACTATTATAGTCCAACGCACTAATTTGCATTTGCAAAGGGCCGCTAATATTCACTTCTGGTGCAGGAACTTTATCGATAATTAAATCTAACATCGGCGTCATATCTTCTTGCATGTCATCCATTTCCAAGCCTGCAATACCTTCCAACGCAGATGCATACACAACTGGGAAATCTAATTGTTCGTCTGTGGCTCCCAAGCGGTCAAACAAATCGAATACTTGGTCAACCACCCAGTCTGGTCGAGCCCCATCGCGGTCCACTTTATTGATAACGACTATGGGTTTTAAACCACGTTCAAAAGCTTTTTTTGTCACAAAACGTGTTTGTGGCATGGGTCCATCTACTGCATCTACCAACAACAAAACACAATCCACCATCGATAACACACGCTCTACTTCGCCACCAAAATCTGCGTGTCCAGGTGTATCCACTATATTAATACGGTGATCTTTCCATGAGATCGCAGTATTTTTTGCCAGAATGGTAATGCCACGTTCACGCTCTTGGTCATTGGAATCCATGACGCGTTCTGCATCCATACTCTTACGATCTAAGGTGCCAGACTGCGCCAACAACTTATCAACCAGAGTGGTTTTTCCATGATCTACGTGAGCAATAATTGCGATATTTCTTAACGATTCAGACAAAATTAATTCCAGTGTTTTTGTGTTTGATAATTAGCGGCCCAGCATCTAGCCGGGGCTGAAATATGCCTGAATATTATTGAAATTAGTACATTTCATTCTGAATAGAATGAGTCTTAAATGGCGCAAATTAGGCGATAATGGCGAAATATACCTAAAAAGAAATCATTTATATGTTCTTTTTGTAGGAATCACATTCCTAACTCCACCTCGTGGATCAGCAACATCCCCCTCATATCTAGGTATCAAGTGAATGTGAGTATGTGGTACAGATTGCCCTGCAACTTTGCTTACATTAATTCCAATATTATAGGAATCAGGCTTATGGTCTTTTTCAACCATTTGCTTAGCATGCTTAACATTATCCCATAGCTCTGCTATTTCTTCCTTGGTGCAATCAAAATAACTTGGAACATGTCGATTAGGAATAATAAGCATGTGCCCGGGAGATGCAGGATGTTTATCCTGACTAATGAAAGTTAGATCACCTTGATAAACAAGATCAACTCTTCTGCAAAAAATACAATCGGAAGACATAGCAAGTAATATTAAATTTGTGAATGGTGGCCGGACGGACAAAATTTCCAGGAGCAATTTTGGACAGCCATAGGCTGACCCGAAGGGTAAACTACATGGACGTAGTGAGCAATCGAACCATCGACACGAGGATATGTATTCCTCGGTTCTAACTAATGTAGTTTTTCAAATAACAATTAGTTAGTAGTAAATCAGTTGATTTAATATTTTTTCCACCGTTCTTCCACTCACTTACAGCTACATTTAAACTCTGAAAACAGCCGAAAAACCTCCCCTCTCTATTCTTTTTGAGCATGGCAAAATATCATTTATTTCATGGTTAGAGGATCATTCGACTTCGCTGCAAAAACATAACTAAATTACCGCTTTCGGCCAATAGCGGTCATTTAATAACTTCATATTTGCTATTTTTAGTGTATTACCTAACATGTCGGACTCAAACAATGCCCTACTACTGTGTGCATATCCTTATAAGGGTGAACTACAACTCTTGCTTACTCATATAGCCATACAGAAAATCACTAAATGCTCGTATACGCACTACATGTCGCAAGTCTGGATGAGTGAGTATCCATAATTCAGCACGAAATTCTGGTTCGGTCTTAAATAATCTTACAAGATTATGCTCAGTATAATCTGATGGTAATAAAGTTATTCCAAGACTTTGTGCACATAGTGAAGAGATCGCTCTCATGTCACTTGAACCACAAATAAAGTTTTCTGGTGGGTATTGTTCTGCAAACCATTTATAGGCATCTACTCGAAGTAAGGATTTTTCAGCCCCCACGAGCTGGTGATGAAATAAGTCTTTCATCTTTTGTGGCCTATCGTGCTTTTCTAAATAACGTTTACTTGCATAAGCGTGCCAGAACAATTCACAAATTCTGCGTCCAATTAAATATTCAGGTGGTTTGTTTGTTGCGCGCAAAGCTAAGTCTGCTTCACGTCGGGAAAGATCGTGTTCTGCATCACTGACAATCAGATCGATCTTAATACCAGGATGCTTAGCATGAAATTTTGCAATGCAAGGTACTATGTATTTAATAGCTAGAGTGGGTGGAGCCGTAATTCTAATCTCGCCAGATAATTGATAATCCTTACCTACTACCGCACGTTCAAAACTATGTATTGTACTTTCAGCCAACCGCGCACGCTCTACGACCGAGGCTCCAACTTCAGTGAGGGAATAACCATCCGGTAAACGGTCAAACAGCCGTATCCCTAATTTATCCTCCAACGCAGTAATGCGGCGGAATACAGTCGAGTGATTTACTGAAAGCTTTTTCGCAGCACCTGTAAGGGTTCCACTGTCAGCAACAGCAAGAAAATACGGGATATCGCTCCAATCAATCATGTGCATATTTGCAAGTTAATTTTGCATATTTTGCTAATTTACGTGCTTTCATGCAAGCACTAATATTACCACATCAAATGAAAGAACTTAAGAGAAACAACATGAATCGATTAGAACATGCGAATTTAGTAGTAAAAGATATCGAAGCGACATTGGATTTTATCCAAACGGCTTTCCCAGATTGGAGGGTGCGTGGCCAAGGTAAAAATTCTTGGAATGGTAAAGCGCGACGTTGGCTACATGTAGGAGATGACAACTACTACATAACATTGAACGATGGCGCCGAAGGTGAAATCCGAGATTTATCCGGACATGCGCCTGGTCTTGCTCACTTGGGTTTTGCGGTCGATGACGCTGATGGAATCGTTACACGGCTTGAGGCCAAAGGGTTTCCTATTCGAGTCAAAGACACAGAACATCCATTTCGTAAAACGTACTATTTTATAGATCCTGCAGGTTTTGAATTTGAGTTTATGCAGTACCTGAGTGACAAAGACGAAGAGCGTAATCAATACGTGTCCACAGGAACAACAAAGGTAATTTCCGAATATGAAACACACATCTCTAGCACACCTGATGTTTATGCGAAGAGCACATTATGACTGCGAGCACATCCAATCATTATGGCGTAATGTTGCTTAGAATCAGTTTAGGCATCGTGATCCTAGCGCATAGTGCTTATCTAAAGTTGGTAGTTTTTACTTTGCCTGGAACTGCACAATTTTTTACATCAATTGGCTTACCAGGACCATTAGCTTATATCGTATTTACGATAGAAGTTATTTGTGGCACAGCTCTTATTTTAGGTGTGTATACCCGTTATGCAGCGCTTGCATTAATTCCGATTACACTTGGCGCAACTTGGGCACACTTTGGTGCAGGTTGGTTATTTTCTAATGAAGGCGGTGGCTGGGAATATCCTTTATTTCTAACCATAACGCTTGCAGTACAAGCTTTATTAGGCAGCGGTACATATGCCTTTCGCAAATCATAAAAAAGGAATTTTGAAATGAATATGACCACATCTAAAATTTCTTCGGCCGTAGAAACAATGGAAGGTAACGGTGTAAAAGTGAAAAGACAGTTTCCAATTCGTGCTAATCTAATGAACTACGATCCGTTTGTATTATGGGATCATTTTGAACTAACACCCGGTTCTGGTTTTCCAGAACATCCCCATCGTGGATTTGAAGCAATAACTTATCTATTTTCAGGTAGTGTTGAGCACAAAGATAATTTAAATAATCAATCTACCGTTTATGCAGGTGGTGCACAGCGTTTTACCGCAGGCAAAGGAATTGTGCATTCAGAAATACCTGCAAAAAACATTACAAGCACTGGTATACAACTGTGGGTAAATTTGCCACGTAAACTAAAGCGAATTGAACCAACCTATCAACAAGTAGACGCAGAAAATATTCCAGAACAAATAATTAATGGTGTCCGCGTGCGAACGATTGTTGACACAAAAGTGGGCATTCAATTACACACTCCTGTGCAATATTTGGATGTAACGTTTGAGCAAACATCACAATACAATGCACGTATTCCAACTCATCAACGTGGATTTATATACGTAGTAGATGGTGATATCAAAATTAAAGATCAAACCATTAGGCCTGACAATGCCTATTATTTTGAAGACACCGATGCTTTGCAAATAAACGGTGCTGAAGATACGCACATTATGATACTCAGCGGGCAACCTCATAACGAACCCATTCATCAACACGGCACTTATGTCGATTAATACCTGGAAATAATCATGATTAAAAAAGCGAATACCGACCACCCTATACATGAACTCATTATAAATCGATGGAGCCCATACAAATTTGCAGATCGTTTGGTTTCAAAAGAAGATTTACTTTCACTATTTGAAGCCGCTCGCTGGGCACCATCTTCTTATAATGAACAACCTTGGCGTTTCATCATGGCTACTAAAGATCAAGCACAAGAGTTTGAAAAGTTGTTGTCGTGTTTAGTACCAGCTAATCAAGAATGGGCAAAACAAGCCAGCGCCTTAGTGCTAGGAGTAACGCATCTAGTATTTGATAAGAATGGCAAGGAAAATAAAGCTGCTATCCATGATTTAGGTGCAGCGGTTTCGCATTTATCATTTGAAGCTACCGCTCGAGGAATTTCGGTGCACCAAATAATTGGGATCGAACCAGAAAGTGCAAAACAAGCTTATAATATCCCCAATGATTATGAAGCACTTACTGCTTTTGCGATTGGGTATTCGGATTTGAGTGAGAACATTTCAGATGAGTTGAGTGAACGCGATCAAACACCTAGAGCAAGAAGAACTATTTCGGAATTCGTTTTTAGCGAGAAATGGGAGTCATGCCTGCAAATTGAAACCAATTAGAATATTCGCTTTCGGTAAATAGCAGACATTTATATATGTGATACTGCGTGTTACCCATCAAACTCTGGAAAAAAAAGACGCATTGAAGACCATATTAATAGTTGGGGCCACAGGCATGACAGGTC
>CAYXVH010000323.1:0-7897 GCA_964468615.1 uncultured Thiotrichales bacterium
CGCTGATACCCATACTTAACTCCTAAACTATAAATAGTGCTGTCTTTATTATTGTGTTTTACGACTAAAAACTAACTTTCCAAAAAGAGATATTTTACCCTACTCAAAAAGCTACTTCTGCTGAGCTTCGCCCACCGCTTCAATCCCTTTATGCGGTATAAACAGCCCGCAACCTACGAGCCGACCAGCACCCAAGCCATTTTGTTGCAAATAGATAGACTCTTCAATTTTCAAACCATCAATCATTAAGCTGCGCGTGAATAAGTCTTTATCTGGCATACGCAATACATGCGCAAGGCCACTCATCATTTTCTTAACTTGAATGCCTTCTTCTCTTAGCATTTCTGCCGCTTGATTAAGAAAACTTTCTTCATCTTCTAGAGGGCTTTCCATATCTTGGATGACCACATAACGCGCAAAAATTGTGGTTAAAACAGAAAGAGGTTTTTGATTAGCCATCGTTAACACTAATTCATTACCCGCCACATTCAATGTTTGACCTGCAAGTTTGGATGCATCTTCTACACGATGCATAGGCAGCCTCAACATAAAACGTGTGCGTTTTGATAAACTTAAAATTGCATCTGGTTCTTGTGGACGAATCCAACCATTGCCTGACTCGGCACCGTGAATTAAATGAATACCAGTTTGCGGTTCATCTGTTATCCAAGGCAATGCTTGTTGAATAGTTTGTGATAGTGCATGCGCATGATCTAAGGGCAATTGTTTGCATTGCACCTTAAAAGACAAATCAACAATGTTATCGGGAACAACAGGCTGTGGTTTTTCGTCTTCTTGATCTTGCCAAAACATACCTTTTTAACTTTCCTATTTACTGGTCAATTCTAATCGCCGATTCTACTGGCGGAAGTAAATATCGCTTCCAAAATATCTTCCCAGTTTTCGGGTGTATCTTGAAATGGTGGACGCACATCCATACGAAAAAACATTTCGCCCTGTTTAACTTGTTCAGATAATTTTTCTTTAAGTTCTTCAAAAGAATTAAGCTCATGGTGTTGCATGAGGAGTTCACTTAGCCACAACATTAATGATTTACCGTGTTTTGTAGGGATTTCTGATCAACAGCCAAACGATTATAAAAACGACCTCTATATATCATGCGCTTTTTATTTTCATCTTGATAATCTTCAAATGCAGTACGGTTATGTAAAACGTTATTGCAAACCACGCCTTCACCTGCATTTAAACTGTAATGAAACATATATGAGTTACCTTGTAATATTTCATGCAAAAATGCTAATGCGTGTTGCACAGTTTTATCTTGCTTCCAGACGATATTGCGTTGGCGTGCGGTGTAACGCATACATAATGCTTGCGAATCAGCATCAATAAAAAATACTGGTCCAGTTTGCGCGGGTCGTATTTGTTTGCCATCCATTTCATTAGCAGGAATCATCATTACATCATCATGCATTAATGCTGCTATGTAATCAGGGTTTTCATCACGCAATAAGATGTATGCAATTTCAGGATCTAGATAACTATTTTCACCACCACTTTTAGCCGGACGTACACAGTGCATTAAAAATGCATGAATACGCTGCTCACTTGCATTGTAATAACCATCGGTATGCCAATTAAGTGGTTTATTGGTGTACGGAATGTAATGGGACTTTTGCTCACCCGTATCCCTGATGACTGAAATACGATCTTCATCGGCACACAGATTGGCATCTAGCTGTCGCAAGCCCAGTTGTTGCGCGATGGAAATAGCACTCTGTCTGTTATTTTGATCAATTTTTGTACAACGATAGATGGCAATATTCGTCTTTGAACAGGTTGATTTGAAAGCGATTAGCTCATTATCCGTTAAATTTATAGGGTTATTTAGCTCAATAATTAGCTGTTTGGCATCTACAGGGTACTTATATAGCTTTTGCGCACGCCACTCCTCATAAGAGTGGGATTCTTTTAAGAGATAGGGCTGCATTTCTTATGAGCTATATGAGCAAATGGCTGTAAACGTAGGGTTCTATTGTTGCTTATAAACATAGACTTAGCCTACTTGGAAAGCCACTAAAATAAGTTATCTCAACACTGTAATAAATCGTATCTCTATAGGGATAAGTTGTATTTTAGACTGCATCCCATGGAGGGGATTTTGCCAGTTTAGCCCAACTTCTAGACTTCCTAACATTATGTTTTTAGGACTTTTCCGTTTATTCTGTAACGATAAATGGAGTGTAGATTCAATCGATTCTAGCTTGAACTACTAAGCCGGTATTACGACATTCTTGGTAACAATTTTTAGGAGATTCCACCATGGCCGATAAGCATCATCCTACCCCCATGCTTGATGAGCTAGAGAAAGGCCCTTGGCCTAGTTTTGTTTCTGGCATTAAACGTCTACGTGACAAACACGATGATGAAAGAATTAATGGTGTAGCGAATTCACTTTTAGGTCAGTTAGAACATTCATACGAAACACGTAAAGGTTATTGGAAAGGTGGAACCGTTTCTGTATTTGGATACGGTAGTGGAATCATCCCACGCTTTTCAGAAGTCGGTGCAGCATTTCCTGAATCAAAAGAATTTCACACACTACGTGTACAACCACCTGCAGGTAACTACTACTCTACAGATATGTTGCGTCAATTAGGTGACAGTTGGGAAAAATGGGGTTCAGGTTTAGTTACGTTCCACGGCCAAACTGGCAACATCATGTTCATCGGTGCTACAACTGATAACACACAACATTTCTTTGATGAAATTAACGAATACGGATGGGATCTTGGGGGTGCAGGACCATGCGTACGCACAGGAATGTCTTGTGTAGGTGCAGCGCGTTGTGAAATGTCTAATGCAGATGAAATGAAAATTCATCGCACGCTGTTAAACAACTTTACTGATGACGTGCATCGTCCTGCATTACCTTACAAATTCAAATTTAAAGTTTCTGGTTGTCCAAACGATTGCATGAATGCAATTGAGCGTGCTGACTTTGCCATTATTGGCACTTGGCGCGACGACATGAAAGTCGATCAAGAAGAAGTTAAGAAATTTGTAAACCGCAAAGGCCGTCAGTATGTAATTGATAACGTAATTACACGTTGCCCAACTCAAGCGTTAGCACTTAAAGATGACGACACCTTAGATGTAAACAACAAAGACTGCGTGCGTTGCATGCACTGTTTAAACGTTATGGTGAAAGCATTATCTCCGGGAGATGACAAAGGTGTTTCAATTCTTATGGGTGGTAAACGTACCCTTAAGATTGGTGACTTAATGGGAACCGTAGTCATTCCTTTCATGAAACTCGACACAGACGAAGATTATGAAAAAATTACTGAACTAGCAGAAGAAACTATCGACTTCTGGGCAGAAAACGGTTTAGAACATGAACGTTGTGGTGAAATGATTGAGCGTATTGGCTTAGTTAATTTCTTAGAAGGCGTTGATGTTGACGTTGATCCAAATATGGTTACTGAGCCACGTCAGAGTTCTTACATCCGTATGGATGGCTGGGACGAAGAAGCTGAAAAGTGGTTCCAGAAGAAATCTGAAGAAAAGCAGGCAGCTGCTAGTTAATCAGAACTAATTACAACTTTATAAGATATATAAGAGCGGAGAACATAATGGCGCAAGAGCATCGTCCACCAATAGAATCAGGATGCCCAGACGGATTCCAATACATGCATCCTGTGATGCGAAAAAACTATGGCATGTGGGATTACCACGAGCATCCACGTCCAGGCGTTTTACTGCACGTTGCTGATAATGGCGATAAAATTTGGACTGTACGCGCAGGTACACAACGTATCTTAGACGTATTTACACTTCGCACTTTATGTGACATTGGCGATGAATTTGCTGATGGTTATGTTCGTTTCACGATACGTAGCAACATTGAATACATGGTGGCTGATGAAGCAAAAGTACAACCAATGATTGATAAGCTTGAGTCAGAAGGTTTTGTAGTAGGCGGAACCAAAAACTCTGTAGCGATGATTTCGCACACTCAAGGTTGGTTGCACTGTGACATTCCAGGTACAGACGCATCGGGTGTAGTAAAGGCAATGATGGATGAGCTTATTGATGAGTTCAAAGAAAACAACATGCCTAACCGTGTTCACATTACAACTTCTTGTTGCCAAATAAACTGCGGTGGACAAGGCGATATCGCTATCAATGTTCAACACACTAAACCACCAAAAATTAATCACGACTTAGTATCTAATGTATGTGAGCGACCTTCAGTGGTTGCACGTTGTCCCGTTGCTGCGATTCGCCCTGCAATGGTTAATGGTAAACCTTCATTAGAAGTGGATGAGAAGAAATGCATCTGTTGTGGTGCGTGTTACCCCCCTTGTCCGCCTATGCAAATTAATGATGCTGAGCACACCAAACTTGCAGTATGGGTGGGTGGTAATCACTCAAATGCACGCAGCAAACCTACTTTCCAAAAATTAGTGGCTGCTGGTATCCCTAACAACCCACCGCGTTGGCCTGAAGCCACAGCGATTGTTAAACGCATTCTTCTTGCTTACCGCGATGATGCAAAAGATTGGGAACGCATGAATGACTGGGTTGAGCGTATTGGTTGGCCACGTTTCTTTGAAAAAACCGGTTTACCTTTCACCAAGTTCCATATTGATAACTGGCGTGGTGCACGTCGCAGCTTAAATGCTTCGACTCACATCCGTTTCTAACTTATCTATTTTCTGGGAGTCGCTGTGAAATTTGGAATCGTAATTAACGAAGGACCGTACACGCATCAAGCATCTGATTCTGCATTACAGTTTGTAAAATCAGCCTTAGCAAAAGGTCACGAAATATTTCGTATCTTTTTCTATCATGACGGCGTAAACAACGGAACTGACTTAGGTGTACCTCCTCAGGATGACCGCAATCTTCCTAGCGAATGGTCGGAACTGGCTGAAAAGCACGGTTTAGACTTGGTCGTTTGTGTAGCCGCTGCGCAACGTCGTGGCATGCTCGATGAAGATGAAAGTAAACGAAACGGCAAAACCTCAAATAACTTAATTAAAGGCTTCCGCATTTCCGGTTTAGGCCAATTAATTGAAGCTGGCATCCAAGCGGATCGCCTCGTTACCTTTGGAGATTAAGAGTGTCAGAAGAAGGCATCGTAAAGAAATTTTGTTATCTGAACCGTAAGGCTCCTTACGGCACTATCTACGCTCTTGAATCATTAGAAGTTGTACTCATTGCAGCGGCGTTTGACCAAGACATCAGCCTAGTATTTGCAGACGATGGCGTATACCAGCTCACTAAGAACCAAGAAACTGATGGCATTGGCATGAAGAACTTCTCCAAAACCTACAGTGCACTTGGTGACTACGACATTAAAAAGATTTACGTAGAAAAGGAATCGTTAGATGAGCGTGGTTTAACTACTGATGATCTTCAAGCTTTAGTCTATGAAGACGAAGATGATGATTGGGCAGAAAAAAATTCATTGTTTGTTGTTGATCGCGCAGAGCTTACAAGCATTATCGACGCACAAGACGTAGTACTAAGTTTTTAATAGAGAGTTAACCATGTCAGCATTACATACCGTCAACAAATCTCCTTTCGAGCGCAACACTTTAGAGTCTTGTTTACGATTAGCTGCTAAAGGCAGCGCAGTCCTTTTGTTTGAAGATGGTGTTATTGGCGCGATGAAAAACACCAAACATTCTGATGCCGTTGCAAATGCAATGAGCGATATTTCTTTTTATGTCTTAGGTCCCGATATCAAAGCCCGTGGCCTGAATGATGGTAATGTAATTGATGGAATTAAAGTTATCGATTATGACGGCTTTGTAGATCTTACGACCGAACATCATACTGTTCAGTCTTGGCTTTAAATTTTTATACCATTAGGTAAATTTAGGAGAGTTGTATGCCCTTAGAAGTAAATGGTCAGTCATATGAAACTGATGAAGAAGGTTATTTAGCCGACCTTAGCCAATGGCAACCTGATCTAGCTGAAGCAATGGCAACAGCAGACGGTGCTGAGTTAAGTGAATACCACTGGGAAGTTATTAACTTCCTGCGTGAGTACTACGAAGAGTATCAAATTGCTCCAGCAGTACGTGTACTAACAAAAGCTATTGGCAAAAAACTTGGTAAAGACAAAGGTAACAGCAAGTATTTATACGAATTGTTCCCATACGGTCCTGCTAAGCAAGCGTGTAAATATGCAGGGCTACCAAAGCCAACTGGCTGCGTTTAGTAAAGTAAGAAGTTTTGTCACCGAGGATTGTTTTTAACACTCCTCGGTATAATTCTTAACTTTTAATTTAGTTGTTTTATCGCCGCTATGTTTTATAAAAACATGTGTGCTCTAGGATTCACTATTCATGTCAACTTTAACCGCAACATTCGCATTCTTGTTCTATATAGCTACCGCTATATTAGTAATATTTGTTGCGCGTAAAGTCTGGATTTACGCAAAAACTCCTGCCCCACTAAAAATTCCAACTACACCGGCACCCACAACACGATCTGGTGTTGCCTTTAGGATGGTAAAAGAGATCACCATCTTTGAAAGCTTATTTAAATCTAATAAATGGATTTGGTTATTTGGTTGGCTATTTCATTTTGGATTACTGTTAGTTTTACTTAGACATCTACGTTATTTCACTGAACCAGTATGGGGTTGGGTAGCGTTCATACAACCGTTTGGTAAATATGCTGCATTCATGATGCTGATCGGCTTAGCTGGCTTGTTGGCACGCCGTATATTGGTCGACCGTGTGCGTTACATCTCCGCACCTTCAGATCATTTAATGCTTTTACTACTTATTGCCATTGGCGCAAGTGGTGCACTGATGACTTTTGTCGAACACACAGACATTGTTGCATTGAAATCATTTTTACTTGGCCTAATGACTTTCGCTTGGGCTTCAAAAGGTTTAACCCCTATGCCTAACGACATAATCTTAATTGTGCATTTGAGCTTGGTTATTTTATTAATGATTATTTTTCCATTCAGCAAACTATTACATGCACCGGGCGTATTCTTTAGCCCAACACGCAACCAAGTAGATAACCCGCGCGAACGTCGTCATATCGCAGATTGGGCTACAAAACTTGATAACACCAAATCATCTACAAGGGCGAGTTAATTAATCATGGCTGCTGCAGAATTCGATACCCCTGAACTTAAAGAATATCCGGTTATCCCACGCCTGCAAGAAGGTGTGATGAAGCATAGCCAACCTTATACGGCTAAAGCTGAGTTCCAAGAAAAATTGGGTTTCCCTGGTGAGCTAGTAGATAACTGGCAGCAAGTTGCGATTGATAAAATGGGTGAGCTAAATAAAAAATACCGCTCACTAAGCGTATATTTAGACTCATGTGTGAAATGTGGTGCCTGCACTGATAAGTGCCACTACTATTTAGGTACAACCGATCCTAAAAATATGCCGGTGGCACGGCAAGATTTATATCGAAAAGTCTATCGTCGCTACTTCACACTCTCAGGCAAATTGTTTCCTAAACTGGTTGGCGCAGAAGATTTAACCAAAGAAGTATTAGACGACTGGTATAGCTATTTTCATCAGTGCTCACAATGCCGTCGTTGTTCAGTGTATTGCCCTTACGGAATTGATACTGCAGAAATTTCCATGGCAGCGCGCGAAGTTATGGATACTGTGGGTGTAGGACAAAAATACTGCAATGAAATTATTGGTAAAGCGCAAACCATTGGTAACAACTTAGGTTTGCCAGAACCCGCCTTACTAAACACATTAGAAGGCTTAGAAGAAGATGTTGAAGAAGAAACTGGCGTAAAAGTTCGTTTCCCAGTAGATGAAAAAGGTGCAGAAGTATTATTAATCACCCCTTCCGCAGATTTCTTTGCCGAGCCACATATCGATGGCTTGATTGGCTATGGAAAAGTATTTCATCAAGCAGGTATCTCTTGGACTTT
>CAYXVH010000324.1:0-9203 GCA_964468615.1 uncultured Thiotrichales bacterium
GGATATTGGCGCATTACAGCTTGTTGGTCATAACAAGGTTTGGTTTGTGTGTCAGAGGGATCAGCTAAAGCCGTACCTTCTTGGTTTATTAAAAAGAATTCGCATTCCACACCTGTTTTTATGCGATAACCTTTCTTAGTCGCGCGTGCTAGTTGTCTTTTTAATGCAACGCGTGGCGAGGCTTCAACTTCTTTGCCATCCATCCATAAATCACAGGCTACCCATGCGACTTCGGGGTTCCACGGTAATTGAATTAGGCTGCTGGGATCTGGAATACCAAATAAATCTGGGTGTGCCGGGGTCATATCTAACCAGGCAGCGAAACCAGCAAAACCAGCGCCATTTTTTTGCATATCTTTAATGGCGCGTGCTGGCGCTAGTTTTGCACGTAGATTTCCAAATAAATCTACAAAGCTAACCAGAAAATATTTAATGCCTTTTTCTTTTGCTACTTTTTCTAAATCTATAGCCATGACACATCCTCCAGGAGATATTATTTTATTATATTAATTATAATGTTAACGATCTAGTATTGGCCAGGAATCCAATCCGTTCCAGCTAACGGGACTTTAGCCATTGCTGCTGCCTCAACGGTTAGCGCAACCAAGTCTTCAGGCTCTAAATTATGCAAATGAGATTTTCCGCAAGCACGTGCCAAGGTTTGTGCTTCTAGCACCATGGTTTGCAGTAAGTTTTTAATGCGTCGTCCACCTAATTCTGGATCTAAATTTTTGGATAATTTAGGATCCTGAGTGGTGATTCCAGCTGGGTCACGACCTTCATGATACGCATCGTAATAACCAGGAGCGGTGCCCATTTTTTTATATTCATCAGCATACTTAGGGCTGTTACATCCCAAGGCAAATAGTGCAGCCATTCCTATGGAAACTGCATCTGCACCTAATGCCATACATTTTGCAACATCGGCACCATTTCGTATGCCACCTGAAACAATAAGTTGTATCTTACGATGCATGTCCATTTCCTGTAAGGCTTCTACTGCAATTCGTACAGCGGGTAGAGTGGGGATGCCAACATGTTCTATAAATACATCTTGAGTTGCTGCGGTGCCACCTTGCATGCCATCTACAACTATTACATCAGCACCCGCTTTGACTGCTAATTGCACATCATATTTAACGCGGGTTGCGCCGACTTTTATATAAATTGGTTTTTCATGATTGGTTATTTCGCGTAGTTCCTGAATTTTGATTTCCAGATCATCTGGTCCGTTCCAATCAGGATGTCGACATGCACTACGTTGATCCACACCTTTGGGTAAGGTGCGCATTTGTGCAACACGATCACTTATTTTTAGTCCAAGCAACATTCCACCACCACCTGGTTTTGCACCTTGGCCACATACAATTTCAATTGCATCGGCTTTGCGTAAATCATCTGGATTCATGCCATAACGAGAAGGCAATAATTGGTATACGAGAGTCTTGGAAGATTTTCTTTCTTCTGGAGTCATGCCGCCGTCACCGGTTGTAGTGCTAGTACCCATCATTGCAGCACCTTTACCTAAGGAATCTTTCGCTTCAGCAGACAATGCACCAAAACTCATACCAGCTATGGTTATAGGGATATCTAGATGTAGTGGGTTTGTAGCAAAGCGCGATCCGAGTACAACATCTGTGTCACAGGGTTCACGATAACCTTCAAGTGGATAGCGCGACATGCTAGCTCCCAGAAATAATAAATCATCAAAATGAGGCAGCCTACGCTTTGCTCCTCCACCTCGAATACTATAGATGCCTTGCGTAGCAGCTCTTTGTATTTCTTGGATAGTGCTTTTGTCCCAGATATATGATTCTTTCATTTCTTTCATTTCTTTCATTTCTTTTTTTCAGTATCCATTGGTGAATCAGTTTTGTTAATTGCTATTTAATATATTTGATATTATGTGAAGATTAATGATTCAAGTTAAAGAGGCATTGTCGATATTAAAGTTATAAAGATTTCTTGCCGACCCATAACGTTTAAATTTTGTAGTGTCTGCATTAATATTGGCTTTTTGCAAAAGTCCACCAAGCTTTTCTATGTGATCTGTTGTCATTTCTTTTTCAATGCAATCTGTGCCTAAGCTTTTTACGCTTCCTTGCACGAAAATTTGCACTTCATATACTGAATCTCCCAAAGCATCGCCGGCATCACCACAGATAACGAGGTTGCCTGCTTGGCCCAGAAAGGCACCCATATGACCAATGGAACCACCGACGACAATATCAATTCCTTTCATGGAGATTCCGCACCGGGCTGCAGCATCACCTTCAATAACCAATAGACCTCCGTGGCCACTGGCACCGGCATATTGCGAAGCATTACCTTTAACCGTTACCTGTCCAGACATCATATTTTCTGCGACACCTGAACCGGCATTGCCAGAAATAGTGATGTTGGCAAGTTTATTCATACCAGCGCAGTAGTATCCAACGTGACCATCAATATTCACATTAGCAGCACTATCAATACCTACAGCAATTGCATGTTTACCATGCGCGTTATTAACTAAGCATTCAAGTTGATCTTGCGTGCCATTGTTTTGCTGTAATTGCTGGTTCAGTGAACGAACATCGGCTGATTCAAGGTCAAAGGTATTCATCACGATTACGTCTCTTGTTAAATTCAGTGTCTTTTAAGTTGTCTACAGCCCATATTGCGGCTTCCAGGCGCGAATGTTTTTTTAACTTATGCAAGATATTTTTCACATGTACTTTAACGGTGGAATGGCAAATCTTAAGTTCGCGTCCTATTAATTTATTGCTCAATCCGACCGTTAAAAGTTCCAAAACTTGCATTTCTCTAGAAGTTAAGCCCGCTAAGTCTAATTTTGGCGAGCTACCATGCTGATGTAACTTATCCTCTAGTTTTGTTAGTTGCTCAGTATTATTTAGTGCTCTAGAAAGTCTGTGATTTAATTTTTCCTTTGTATTAGGCTGAACGTCGGATGATGCGGATACGACTAATAGTACTTCAGATTCTGATAGCGCATCTAATGTTGCTTTACCGCTTTCAGTATGTGGGTTGATATTAAGCGCAATAACACCATCAAGTTTGTCTACTAAATTTTTTACAAAATTTAAATCATCCATTTTTAATAATCTTTATTATGTTCTTGCCCAACTGTAGATTTTTTTCGGTTCCGGCTCCCAAATTTTAGCGTTTTCAACACCTGGCAAGGTGGCGATTGCGCGAAACTCGGATGCCATAGCTGCCCAATCATCTGTCTCAGCCATGATGGCAGGTTTGCATCCAACAGGATCTCTGAGTACAGCAAATCCATCGCGCGTACCTACTGCGAAGGTATAAAAGCCATCCAAATCTTCTATTGCATTCTCAACCGCTTCATTAAGAGTGTCACCTTCACGAATACGCCACATTAAATACCCAGCTGCTACTTCGCTATCGTTATCGGTTTTAAATTCCACACCTTCTCTTTGTAGTTTTCTACGTAAACGGTTGTGGTTAGATAAAGAACCGTTGTGGACTAAACACAAATCCAGTCCGGTAGAAAAAGGATGAGAGTGTTCTGCGGTTACAGCACTTTCTGTTGCCATGCGCGTATGACCAAGTGCATGCGTACCATTTAGTGAAGTTAGGTCAAAACGGTTAATCACGTCACTGGGAAGGCCTTTGTCTTTGTATATTTCAATGGTGGTGCCGGAGCTGGTTACATATAGGTTTGGAAATATTTCAGATAACCACGTTAAAACAGAATTCGAATCACTAGGGGTAATAACTACTGCGTGATTAAAGCGAATTTCAATTGAAGTGCTATCTCCAAATTTTTCTTTTAACTGTGTAGATATGTCTTCCCAACTTGAGTCTGACTCGTGCTTGAGAAGCGTAACTTTAGAACTACCACTTGCTACAGGGTTCCTATAAAACGCGACACCCGCACTATCAGGTCCGCGTTCGCTCATCTCGACCAGCATTGGCGAAAGTAAAGCCCCCAATTGTGGCTCTAATTCTGGGTTTTTTATGAATAGCCCAACGATTCCACACATGATATCTGCGCCTTAATGCATTACTCGATTAAGACATATTAAACTAAAATGAAGTTGTTCAACTCTTATGAAAAAAATTTTCCTGTGAGGAAATATTTGGTTGAAATCTAGGCGTTTTGGTTAGGGGTAATAATTATAGATAACATTCTAATCGGTAAATTTACTAGCTTTTCAGGCCCATGGGGTGTATCTGCATCAAAGAAAAGGGAGTCCCCTGGGTTGAGCATATGTGTTTGATTTGCATGACGATAAAGTACTTTACCCTCCAGTAAATAGAGAAATTCGACACCAGTATGCTGGAATATAGGAAAAACCTCTGACTCCTCTGTAAGAGTGATAATAAACGGTTCTACGGTTACCTGTTTATTAATGGTATGGCCAAGTAACTGGTAATTGTGCCCAGCTCGGGTGCCTTGGCGATTGATCATAAGACCTTCGCCAGAGCGTACATAAGTGCAGTCACGCTCTTCTTCAAATTTGCGGAATAACGATGTAACCGGCACATTAAGGGCATTTGAGAGCGATTTCAGTGTGGATAAAGACGGGGAAGTGTGCCCATTTTCAATTTTTGAAAGCATTCCTGGTGATAAATCAGCTTGCTTTGCGACCTCTGTTACGGTCATTTTGAGTTGTTTGCGAAATTCTTTGATCTGATGACCAATTGCGAGTTCTAAAGAAGGTGAATTTGCAGGTGTTTGATTGTCCATTTGACAGTGCGATATATTTATTTAATAAAATCAACAGATTATATGGTCTGTATGTTTATTTTATTATAAGGAAATAATATTTACTATGGTTAAAATTTTATAGTGTTGAGACAAACTTAGAGTGTTGTGGCTTAGGAAGGGAGCTACAGTTTAGAAAGCGCGCTGTCTCCAACAGGGGCACCATTGAATTCAACAAATGCATCTTTTAAACATGACCACATATAATCAGTGGATGCACTGTCAAATAGTAGGTAAAAAGCCGGCGTCTGATTAATATCATTACGGATGATAATTCCATTAACACGCGCGATAGAAGTTTGTGCAATTGAATGGTTGGAAAATTTATTTAGACGTAAATCTATACCGCATATTTTTGCAAACATGTCGCTAGAATGTTTGCCTGTTACCATAAACCATGATGAGGAATCATTTCTTGGGACAGAATAACATTTTACAGGGCTGTTCTTTTCATATACCTCTTCAATAGCAGTGCATTGGTTTCGTCCGCTGTGTATATTATTTAAAATAAGCACTTCAGTATCTGCAAGTCGTGCAACTAATGCACCATTCTCTTGCAGGTAAGCTTGGTTGTTCTTCTCACCAATGTTTATGCTTTGGCTTTTGACCCATTGAATTGCTTGTTTGCCTTTAAAGCCTGTTCTGGCAAATGCAGTTAAATCAACTAAGCCCAATCGCTTCGCTTGGATAGCTTCTTCTTCAGCGCTTTTCCCATAATCATCTACCAACACAACATCACGGTGCTCAATAAAATTCGCGCCTTCTGCTAACAGCGTTCTATAGTGGGGACTGCGAATAAGAAAATGGTCTGGGTGTGTTTCTGACATAGCTACATTTCTTGGCGTTTGTTTTCTGGATCATAAAATGGCATCTCAACAACAGGGGCTTGGATCGTTGTTCCACTGCTTAGTTTGATGTTGATCTGCATTCCAGGTTCTGAATCAGCTTTTGCATAGGCCAAACCAATTATTTTATTAAGCGAAGGGGAGTGAGCAACGGAAGTAATATGTCCAACGATGTTATTACCGTCGAGAATAACATTTGATTCAATTGGCATTTCTTCTTGTTCGGCATTAATTGCAAATCCGACTAGTTTGCGATCAGAAGGGTGATTGTCAATTAACTGTAAAGATCGGCCTCCAACAAAAAAAGGTTTCTTTTTGGCAATCGCCCAAGTCATATGCACTTCTTGGGGAGTGGTCATGGCATCTGTATCTTGACTAACGATGATATGGCCTTTTTCCAATCGTAATAATCGTTGTGCTTCAATGCCTACGGGTTGAATATTCTGTTCTTTTCCCGCTTCTAATAGTGCATCCCATAAAGCTTCGCCTTGCGAAGAGGGAACATGTATTTCATACCCTAATTCACCAACAAATCCTACGCGTAATAAGCGTGCTGGGATATGTGCAACGGTACCTTCGCGTACGGCTAAATAAGGAAATTCTTCAGGGGTAAGATCGATGTCATGACAGACTTTATGTAACACTTCGCGAGCATTCGGTCCCGCAATGTTTACGCCTGCATATGCCGCAGTTACATTCGTTACATCAACATCTAATCGCCATTGTATATTCCACCACAACATGGTGCGGTATACATTGTCTACACCGCCAGTGGTTGCAGTAACATAAAAGTGTTCGTCGCTGAATCTACATGCTACACCGTCATCGATGATGGTTCCTGCTGGGTTGGTCATTAATAAGTAGCGGGACATGCCAATTTTTTGTTTAGCATAAGCAAAGGTGTACATGCGATTTAAAAATTCTGCTGCATCCGGTCCACGTACCTCTAGTCCGCCTAAAGTTGATACATCTATTAACCCAACGTTATTGCGTATGGTTAGATTCTCATCTCGTATGCATTGATCTCGATTTTGAGGTTGACCGTAATGACCAGGTCGCCACCACACTCCTGCAGTGATCATCTGTGCACCAAGTTCTTTGTGGCGGTGATGGATTGCAGTAAATCGCTCTGGTTCAAAACTGCGTCCTGCAATGACGCCAAGTTTTTCTGCTCGAAATGGCGGGCGAGCTGTGGTTACACCCACTTCTGCAACTTTACGTTGTGTCTGATCGGCAACAATTCGTGCAGTTGCAAGTGCAGAGTGGCGACCTTGAGAAGGTCCCATACCAACCGTTGAATATCTTTTTACTAATTCGAGTTCAGAATAACCGTCTTTGCAAGCGTTGACGATATCTGCATATTGGAGATCTTCATCCAAATCTACAAACTCTTTGCCTTTAGGATGCGGAAAGAGAGGCCATGGATGATTTCCATAAGTATTCGCGGCAGATGATTGTTCCACAACGATGTCATTAACTTCTAGACCTAAATTATCACAGGCAGTTTTTCCAGCTCGTTTGCCGGAGTCTATTAATGCGGTGAGTTCGCTAACACCGTTTACAGCACCAGCTAAATGTAGCGACCTAGGTAGCTGAGTTATAGAAAATCTCGCGGTGTCGTCGTCATATGAAATTTTGCCACCAGATTGAAGCGCGAGTTGATAGGTAGGTGTGAATCCAACTGATACGCAAAGTAAGTCGCAATCAAAATGTTTTGATTCCTCTGCGCATTGACCTTGTCCAATAACTTTACGCAACTCGACACTCTCAAGATGGTTTTTATCTGCGCGTGACTCAGCAGCGTAAACGGTATGACCGGTATGAATCGGTATACCTTTTTCGTGTACTTTTTCATGTATTGATGTAGCAATAGGGGATTCACGCAAGTCGGCAATGGCAACAATATCCACGCCATTTTCAAATAGATCTAATGCTGCGCCATAACCATCGTCGTTAGCAGTAAGAATTACTGCGCGATGTCCTGGGCGTACTCCATATAAACGAATCAATCGTTGTGCCGCTGAACCGAGCAAAATACCTGGTAGATCATTGTTATGGAAAATGGCAGGTTGCTCCATTTTTCCAGATGCTAAAATCATTTCTTTTGCGCGTAGCTTGTACATGCGGTTGCCTTGAATGATGGGTAACCAATTGTCTGCAAACCATCCATTGCATACCGCACTGGTTAAAACTTCTATATTGGGTTGGCTAATCACTGCTTCAATTAATTCATTTCGCATTGCAGATGACAACGTTCCATCCACATCAAATCGAGAATAATTTAATGAACCGCCGACAAGGTGTTCTTGTTCAACTAGTATGACTTCAGCGCCAGCCTTTGCAGCAACTAATGCAGCATTCAATCCTGCAGGTCCAGAACCAATAACGGCTACATCGCAAAACTTATAACTCTTATCAAAATAAGCATGAGGTGTATTCGTATCTACTTTGCCGAGACCTGCGCGTTTACGTACTACGGGCTCCCAAAATTTTTGCCAAATTCCTCTAGGACGATAAAAAGCTTTGTAATAAAAACCTACCGGCATAAACTTGCTAAAGGTACCCACCTTTGCATCTTTGTCGTTTTCTAGACTGCCATTGTAGTTTTGTCCGCTGACTTGCAAATCAGTAGTTATTTTACGACGATCTGCCGCAACGTTAGGTTCACTTTCTAGTTGTACTAAGGTATCTGCTTCGAGTCCTGCCATGGACATCACGCCACGTGGACGATGGTATTTAAATGAACGGGATAATAACCAAACATTGTTTGCCGCTAGTGCGCTGGCAATGGTATCTCCTGCTAACCCGGTATAGGTTCTGCCTTCAAAACTAAATGTGATCGATTCATTATGATCAACATATAATCCTGTGGATGTTGGTAAACGATTAATTTGAGTATCCATCATTATTTAATTGTGCAACTAGAAATCGACACGTTCGGTAAAAACTTCATTAGCAGGATAGGTTTTTAAAACTTCATCAGTGACGGTATTGCGTTCAGCAATAAACCAATATGAGGTGGCAGTGTGACACCACCATTCGCGTACAAGGCCTGCAGTGTTGTTAGACATCCATATATAATCAGCCCATTGTTCGTCACTCAATTCATTTGGATTAGGCATATCCGTTACTTCACCAAAACAAATAAACTCTGAAATGTTACGTGGTCCGTTTAGAGGGCAGTTCATTATTTTCATGGCGATTTAATTAATGACTTGCAGCCGTTGCTCCAGCTTCGTTTGATAATTTAAACGTTTTAAAACGGTCTAGTTGAAATGGTTGGATCATAGCTACAGTTTTTTCCTGAGCGATAGTTTCTGCCATACATTTTCCAGATATAGGGGTAGCTTTGAACCCCCAGGTTCCCCAGCCCGCATCGAGCCAATAATTCTTCACCGGACTTTCGCCCATAATTGGGCTGTAATCAGGTGTCATATCGGTAATGCCTGCCCACTGCCGTAATAATTTTAGTTCAGCAAAAAATGGGAATAATTCAAGCGTATGGGCAATAAGACTTTCTTTAAGATCTAGTGTAGAACGAGTGGAATACAATTCATAAGGGTCAGCTCCACCGCCAATTACAATTTCACCGCGAGCTGTTTGGGAAACATAAGCGTGTAATC
>CAYXVH010000325.1:0-3920 GCA_964468615.1 uncultured Thiotrichales bacterium
ATTTCATCTAAAAAAAGTATTCCTGTTTCACCGTGTCGTTCAACGTTTGGCAACATGGCAGGAACCGCCCACTCAACAGTACCATTGTCACGAAACGGTATACCGCGTAAATCACTAGGCTCCATTTGGGACAAACGGATATCAATTACTTGAACATTATTATTTTTAGCAACTTGAGAAACCATTTCAGATTTTCCTACACCAGGCGGCCCCCACAGCATAACAGGCGTATGATTACCAGCGAAAGCGCCTTTAAATTCTTTTTCTAAGACAACAAGTAGATGTGCAGGACGCATATATAAGTATGGTTAAATTTTATTGTTAGATTAGATTAAGGTTTATTGAATTTCTTACTGTTTAAGTTCTTCTTATTTGAGTTCTTCCGGTGAAAACCCGGCCTTTGCGTACCACTCTTTAGCTTTTTCTAAGTCTCGTTCAACTCCGCCAGATCCCTGTTCATACATCATGCCTAATGTTGTTTGCGAACCTTGCAAACCCTGCTCCGCTGCTTTGGTAAACCACTTCACTGCTTGCTCACCATTTTGTTCTACGCAATCGCCTTCCATATACATAAAACCTAAGCCGTGCTGCGCCAGCTCATGTCCTTGCTCGGCTGCCGCGGTCATCCATTTCAGTGCAGCTTCTTTATTTACTGCCACCCCAAGTCCATTTTGATACATGATGGCACAACGATGCATGGCATCAGTATTACCTTTTTCAGCAAGCACGGAAAGAATCTGCATAGCACGAGAAAAATGCTTAGCCTCAAAAGCCATCATGCCACTATTAAAATCCATATCATCTTGCGCAGACATATCAGCTCCAACTCGGTTCTTTAAGACACTAATTACAGGCACTTGATAATACGCGAAAGCTCGAATTAGTAGGAATAACCCTAAATATCGCCAACTTATATATGGGTTTACTAAAAATCAGGAAATATAGTCCTCTCGATAGGGATATATAGGGCTTAATACCACCTTTTGTATCCTGCGATGCCCAATTGAAAGTGGCATCATTAGATCCATGTCATCTACCGAACAAGAAATAATCCAAGATCCAAAACTTGCGATGCGCTCTTATATACAGCGCGTAGCGACTGGACCGGAATACAGTAAAGACATCTCATTCGAAGAAGCTCGAGATGCGATGACTCATATATTGAATACCTCAGCAGACCCGGTACAAGCCGGTATCTTTTTAATTGCTTTACGCATGAAGCGCGAAACCTTGGATGAAAACGGCGGCTGCCTACAAGCGATTATTGATGCATCTAATATCGTTACTGCAGATGTAGATCACGTTATTGATGTTGCAGATCCATATGATGGTTATACACGTGGCACACCTGTTTCACCTTTTATACCTGCAGTGTTGGCAGCATGTGGTTTACCTGCTGTTTCACACGGCGCAGAAGCAGTTGGCCCAAAGTATGGCGCAACACACAGGAAAGTTTTACGAGCGGCAGGCATAAATGTAGATTACGACATGCAGCAAGCATTAGCACAAATTAATAATCCAGAAAGTGCTTGGGCTTATATCGATCAAAAAACCATTTGCCCTTCTCTGCATAATTTAATTCCATTGCGCACACAGATTGTGAAACGCCCTGTGATTACCACTGTAGAAGTTTTAATCGGACCTGTGCGTGGTAAAAAAAGCACTACATTAATGACAGGCTACGTGCACAAACCGTACCCACCTGTTTATACACACTTAGCAAGAATATCCGGCTTTGATTCAGCCGTACTTGTACGCGGTGTTGAGGGCGGCGTGATTCCTTCATTAAAACAAGAATCAAAATATTTTGAATATAAAGGTGCAAATGATTTAACTGAAGTTGAAATACACCCTGATCACCTCAACATTCAACAGGATGTTCGCGCAGTGCCCTTACCAGAATTAAATGCAGCCAAATCTGCAGGTGATGCCAGTGGTTCCGGTAACGAAGTTGCTGCAAAGATTGATACCGACCAACTCGCCGAAGAAGCTGCCAAAGTTGGCGTTGCTGCACTTCAAGGCGAACAGGGTCCTGCACGTGATAGCTTAATTTATTCAACTGCAATTATGCTCACGCACATGGGTGTAGAAAAAACCATACAAGCTTCTGCCGAAATAGTCCGCACTGTAATTGACTCAGGCAAGGCTTTTGCACATTTTCAAAAAAACCAACTACATTAAAATATATATATTTAACTTTTATTTAAGGAGATAAAAATGGACCAAGCATACAGAGAAGCAATTACAAAAATGGAAGAAGCCAAGGTAGACCCAGAATACGTTCTAGGTTGGCAAGGTGGATACTTAGGGCATCCTGAACGCGAAGAGCAGCGTGTTACTGACGCATACACTGCGGGCTTTGAAGATGGCTCAGAAAAAAATGCTAGCAACTTTGATAGTTGGAAAAAATAAATAAAGGGACGATGTGCATGGATGCACAAGTGTCGCGAGAGACAGGATGTCGAGAACGACCCCGCGAGTATGGGTAGCAACAAGGATGTTGCAACAGATTAATATCTTTTTTTACTAGTGACCGCTAATAGGTAAATAGCGGTCATTGTTACTTCTCTCCCCACACTCCGCTATCAAGGAGTCTGCAACGACTCAATTCCACTCCTTTTAAAGAAGGATATCACTATTTAAACTCTTGTTTTATAAACATTAATTCTGCGGTTATGTGACATTTGAATACTAGATCTTATTACTAAAGCATCGAAGTGATCTGCCGATAATTAAACAAAGCTTCAAATAAATTAGGACATCCGCCTGACACTCAAAAAGTACGTTCATGAAGAATTGCAGAAATTACTATCAAATCCTCCACGTTCAACCCGATGCCCCAAAGGAAGTAATCCGTTCAAGCTATCGAACGATGATGCAAAAACTTAAAATGCATCCAGATCTTGGAGGCAGTCACGATGACGCTGCTGCGGTTAATGAAGCGTATAGCGTGCTAATGAACGACACCGCAAGAGCAGAATATAATGCCGATCTAAATTCCAAACCAACAGCTGAGCCGCACACTGAAAATACAAAACAACCCAAAGCCTCTAAAAAACCAAGCAAGAAAAACTTCCATTCTGACAATAAACAGCAATGTGTATTTTGTAATACGCAACATAACATGGGAAACAATATTGGGCCTGATGATGTTTGCCCTAGGTGTGAAAGCCCTGTCTTCCCTGCAAAAAAACAAACCGCAGAAATCTGTGGCAAGCGAACAATTCAAAGAATCAATAAAGAATGGTCAGTAAGATTTTATAACTCTTGGCCTAATTCTGAACCTCACGTAGGAAAAACAAGAAACGTGTCTCTGAATGGCATGCAATTAATTACCACCGAATCGTTAGATGTAAACCAACCGGTTAAAATTATAAGTAGCGAACTCGACGCGGTTGCCAGTATTGTTAATTGTAAACTAGGCTCTAATGAAAAAAGTGTAGAGTGGAGTTACGGATTAGAATTTTTAACGCTGCGTTTTCATCAAGCCCACGGCACATTTATATCGCTAGCTATTTGAAAAATAGCTATACACGAATGACCACTTTGGGTCGTTAGCAGTCATTGAGAATAATCTGTCCGCGTCATCCAAGACGCGCCTCATATTCGCACATCCATGTACTCACATTTTGGCTCGAAAGCGGACATTTTAGTTAAGAATAGAATCGGTTGCATAGGCAGAAAATTGCTCCTGCATTTTCTGCACTTCCTACAACCATGTAGGTCGTCCTTGAAGTATTTCATATTCACACTTCCTTGTGTTCACTCATTCCTCGCCCCACACCCCACTTTCAGGAATCGGCGGTGGCGCAAAATCGGCTTCACTTAGTGATGGACTTTGACCCTTAAACACTCGTTTTATTGCTAATAAATGTTTTGGTATTTCTGAATCAATTACGTAATCAGGTATCCACTTATTA
>CAYXVH010000326.1:0-9499 GCA_964468615.1 uncultured Thiotrichales bacterium
CTACACAAATACGCTACTGAAACGATAGATATAATTGACTATATGGCACATACGTCTGGCGAATCCCCTGAACTCATTAAAGGTATTAAAACATTAGCAGCTAATAGGGATATCAAGCTAATTATTATTAGAATTGATGAACCTCCGGTGGTTATCGCTTCCAACAAAACTGCTTTAATTGGACTGCCTACAAATGAAATTTTCTCCAACATTGAAGACGCTGCATCTTTCAGTTTTAATTCAAATACCGACCAATTCACTGCAGTATCATCCATCTGGCTAGAAAATAAATTTAACAATGGTCAGTTTATGAAAGCATCAATAGGTGTCATTTTTGATACCTATAAAATGCGCATGCTATTACAAGAACAAGTACTTAATACATTATCTTATTTAATTTTAACGATTATTTTCGCCATTGGATTTGTATATTATTTAACAAATAAATTTATCTTCAAACCGTTAGAAACTATCAACTCATCATTAAACAAAAATAATTCTCAAAATGAATTCAAACACATACCAATTACAAGAAACGATGAAATTGGTGCTGTAGCAAATGCGTTCAATCAATTATTTTCAGACCTTTATTCCTCTGAAAGGAATCTTCGTGAAAATACAGAACGTTATGACTTAGCAATGCAGGGTACAAAAGTTGGGTTAGTCGATTGGGACATTGTAACTGATAGCTTGCATTGCTCATCCAGCCTTAAGGATATCCTTGGTGTTAATACAAAAGATTTCTCACCCAATATGGAATGGTTAGAAAGTCGCATACACGAAGATGACAAAGAGCTTGCACACATATCATTAATTTCTCACTTAAAATTTAACACTGCGTATGATGTTGAAGGGCGACTACAACATGAGAATGGAGTGTACGTTTGGGTGAGGGCACGCGGTCAGGCTATTCGAGATAATAGCGGTAAAGCCATTCGCATGGTGGGGTACTACGTTGATATTTCTAAGCGCAAAGCAAATGAACACATCATGAATTCTCTTTACCTTACTAGTTTAGATGCCTCAACTTCGTTAGATACAAAAATAAATAAAATCATTAAAGAAGGATTGAATTACTTAAATTTATCATGTGCCACCATATTCAAAATTGAAGACAATAAATGTATTACTAAATATTACCAGTACCAGGATTCTTGTAAGGGTTATGAGGAATATAAAATTAATAATAATTCCAAATTTGATTTGAAGTATACACTTTGTGAAAGTACTGTTAAGCAGAATGATATTGTTGCATTGCACAACGTGGCCAATTCTAAACTCAATAATATTCGTGCGCACAAACAAAATGGCATTAATTCATACATTGGTATACCTATAAATATGAATGGGATAATTTATGGAACAGTAAGCTTTTTTGATAAAAATACAAAAAATAATCCCTTCGAAGAACGCGAGAAATCATTTGTTAGACTAATTTCTCAATGGATTGGTAATGAAATGATGCGCGCGCAATATATTGATTACTTGCATGACACAGAAAATAAACTAGAAACTGCAGTTAAAGAACTTACAAATAGCAATGCTGAACTAGAAAATTTTGCCTACGTTGCCTCACATGATCTGCAAGAGCCACTAAGGATGATTACAAACTTCACAGGACTGCTCGAAAAATACTATGCTATTAAATTAGATGATACTGCAAAAGAATATCTAAGTATCTCGTCTAAATCTGCTAGCCAAATGCGCGAATTGATTAAAGACTTACTCGAATATGCACATGCGAGCAAAATAAATGAAAAAGTTGAAAATCTAGATTTAAATAAAGTTTTAAACCAAGTTTACTCAAATCTAGAAAAACAAATACAAGAGTCAAATGCAAATATTTTAGTTGATACCCTTCCTAGAATAGAAGCAAACAAAGCCAGCACGATTAGTTTGCTACAAAATTTAATTAGCAATGCAATTAAATTCCAACCCAGAGGCAATCTACCTGTAATTGAAATTACATCAACTCAATATACTGATAAATGTGTAATCGCTATAAAAGATAATGGAATTGGTATTGCTGCCAAATACCAAGCAAAAATATTTGAACCTTTCAAACAATTACATGCCAAAAATGAATACAACGGCACCGGCATAGGCCTAGCTATTTGTAAAAAAACCATTAATCGTATACACGGAGAAATGTGGGTAGAATCTAAAGAAGGCTGCGGAAGCACTTTTTATCTATCCATACCAAATCTAATCACACAAGCAGGTAAAGCCGCATGATTACAATTGAGACTAAAAATAAAACAGCCGAAATACTATTGGTTGAAGATAATCTTGGCGATGTGTTACTGACAAAAAAAGCATTTCGCAGCTCTCACTTTAAGTACAATTTGCGCATTGCAAAAGATGGCGACGAGGCACTAAAAATATTGAATCAACAAGGTGAATTTAATAACTTACCTCTTCCTGATCTGATTTTATTAGATTTAAATCTACCTAAAACAGATGGGCGAGAAGTTCTTGAAATAATAAAAAAAAATATTGAATTAAGAGACATTCCTGTGATTATACTATCAGGTTCAGATAGAGAATCTGATATGACTTCCAGTTATGATTTACATGCGAATTCATATGTCGTAAAACCTGATAGTTTTGAAGGCTTCAAAGAGATCGTTGCATCTATTGAAAATTATTGGTTTAAAAATCAAGATTCAAACACTATCGATAAAACTATTCACTAGTAAATTCTGGGATACATCATCTTTCTTGGAACGCATTTTGAAAGCCTCGATAGATAGGCTTTAATAAATAATCTAATACTGATTTTTCACCCGTTTTTATATCTGCCTGTACAGTCATCCCTGGAATAATTCGATATTTGTCAGTAGAACTCCCAACAAAGTCTTTATCTAAAGCAATGGTTGCTTGGAAATACGGATTATGTTGTTCATCCAAAAATGTTGAAGCACTAATTTGTTTAACTTTCCCCATTACCGTGCCAAATCTATGCGGATCATAACTGTTAATCTTAACTTCAGCTTGTTGGCCAATACTCACATGACCAATGTCTGATGTAGTCACTTTAGCTTCAACAATTAAAATATCACCCGCTGGGACAATCTCCATAATAGTTTCACCCGGCTTAATAACACTTTGTATTGAATTAACAGTTAAGCCTTTAACTATGCCTGAAACAGGTGCAGTAATTTCTAATCTATCTACACGATCTTGGAATTTCATTAAGTTTTTATCTAATTCAGCTAACTCACCCGAAACTTTTCCAATTTCCTTTTTAATGGTTTCATTAAACTTGCTATCTAATTCTTCAAATCCTGCATAAGCTTCTTCCTTAGCCTCCTTAGTAATTCGAATATTTGATAAAGTTTGCTGATACTGAGTCTCAGTCTCTGCCATATTCGTTTTTCTATCTAAATATTCTACACGTGAAATTAAGCCACGCTTTGCTAGATCTTTTCTCATCTCTACTTGTTGCTGCAACACATTAAGTTCACGTTTTAAATATTTTGCTTTACTATTTTCTCTTTTAAGTTCTTGCTCACGTTGCTTTATCTTTGTTTGAGCTACAGTTGATTGGGCTAAATAGCTCTTTAATTGTGCTTTATATATATTAATTTCACTTTCTACCAACCCAGCATATTCTTCTTTATATTGATTAAAATCGGGTTCTACACCAGACAATATTGAATTTAATCTTATGAATTGAAGTTTCAAAATTGCATGACGTGCTTCAATTTGTTGTAAATCAGATTTTGACGCAGTGGGTGATATATGAACCAGTACTTCACCTTTTTCTACTATCTCTCCATCATTTACGTATATTGCTTTTACAATTCCACCTTCCAAGTGTTGAACTACATGGTTGTGTCCAGTCGGCACTACTTCACCTGTTGTAACAGCGACTTCATTAACTGGAGTAACATAAGCCCAAATTACAATTGCAATACATAAAAATGCTATGGTCATAATTGCGATACTTACAGCACCAGGTGCATCCGATTCTTCCAGTTGTATAGATTGCGCAATAAAGCGCGCACGTGCTCTAGGTACTTCTGATTTAACTTTATCGGATAAAGACGAATTTTGTTCTGTCATCCTTGCATCTCCGTTAGATATTTAATTGCTTCTCCAGGGGTTCCCACATGCGCCACCATTCCATTGGCCATTACAATTGCACGATCTGCAAGTCTGATGTGGGAAGGTCGATGACTCACCATTAACACGGTTTGCTTGCCACGCATTGTTTCTAAATGATCCATCAAATTTTGGTCAGTGACTTTATCTAAAGAAGTGCCTGGCTCATCCATTAAGAAAATTGGTGCTTGTCGTATATAGGAACGCGCCAAACAAATACCATTGACTAATCCAGACGGTAATCGTGAAGTAGTATGATCACCTACTAAAGTTTCAAACCCCTTTGGTAGCTTGTTAAGTGCAGATAAAATACCCGCTTGGTCTGCAGCTTTAATTAATTCTTTATCGGTTGCTAAAGGCTGATTCAAACGGATGTTTTGCCCAATCGTGCCATAAAACAGGCTTGGCTTTTGCGGCATATAAGCAATCACACGTCGAACATCGGTAGCATTCATTTGACGTATATCCGCATCATCAATCGATAACATTCCTGCTTGAGCTCGATACATACCTGCAACCAATTTCAGTACTGTAGATTTTCCAGATCCATTGCCACCCACTATGGCAACAAATTCTCCAGGATTAATATCAAATGATGCGCCTATCAAAGCAGGATCTTCATTTTGCCCATAACGAAAAGTAACGCGATCAAAAGTAACTTTTCCAGAAATTTTTGGCATGATTAAGCCAGCTTTATAACTATTTTTCTCAGAAGGAACACGCATCAGCTGATTCAATTGCTTAATACTTTGTGAGACTTGGTCAATTTGTAGCATTGCAAGACACACACCTTGCAGTGGAGCGAGCACACGCCAAATCAATGCCATGACGGCAATCAATGCGCCAATCGACATATCACCCGCCATCACTTTTAACGTACCTAAGGTTAATACTGATACACCTGCAATAGTCATTAATGATTGTGCAATACTATTTATTAATGCGTGACTTGTAGAGGTCTTAAATGTTCGTGTCATGGCCTCACCTGAGGCTTCTCGATACAGTTCTAACCATGCACCTTCTGCACCCAAGGCTTTTAATTCACGCAACCCTGAAAATGTTTCCATTAGCATTCGTTGTCTAGCTGAACGTGCATGCCCAGCATGCACAAGCTTTTTGTTTAAGCCAGGAAACCACAACCATCCAAAGATAGTATAAATTCCAATCATAACAATAGGAATGAATGCAATAGTTCCGCCTAATAGAAACAATAGGGCAATAAACAACAATACAAATGGTAACTCTAGAAATAAGGTTGCACTTGGGCCAGTGAAAAAGTCTCGAATCGATTCAAACTGTCTTAACCTAGACAATTGTGAAATTACTGTAGAACGTTCTGTTAATGCAGGTGGCAATGAAAGAATTTTTTTAAAGGTTTCAACACCAATTATATAATCCAGCCTTCCTGCCAGAAGTCCGAGCGTTTTTGAGCGCACAAGGCGAAAAATTAATTCACATCCAAGTGCAATACCAATTCCTGCCATCAAAAAAGGAATTGTATGGGTTGATCTAGCGCCAATTACATTGTCATACACCACCATAATAAAAAGCGGCACAAACATTGCGATAACATTCAGCATCAATGTCATTACTACCAAATGCTTAACTAACTTACGAAATCGTTTTAATATCTGAACAAACCATTGATCTGCTGATTGTTCCAAACCCGTCATTGCATGTGTAGGGTGCATATCGGTAAACAAATATGCAGTACCTTTTTCACTCAATATATTATCAGTGCGGTAATCATTCTCATGAGCATCAAAATAAGTTACTTCATTACCGGATTTTTCAGTAATTACGTAAATACCACCAGACTTAGATTCAAATAAACAAGGCAGTAATGAAGTATTTAACTTAGCAATCGATGTTTTTTTCTCGTCACTCTCATAGCCTAAGGTAACCAACATGTTGCGCAAATCAACCAAGTCCAGGTGATTGGAAAAATGTGGGATCGCTTCGATTAATTCACGGTTATACGATCTCCACCCTAGTTCCGAAAGAATTGGCATGATACAAGCAGCATAGGGCGATATTTCCGCCGCCTTACGAAAAGTCTTATTTCGTATAGCATTCGCTAAACGCTCAGAAAGTGGCAAACGCTTTTCGTCGGCTAACTTCTTAATATCTGCAGCTGTAACACTCACATATTCACCTATTGGTTTGCTGCTTGATCATATGAAGAATGTGATTTCTTCATTATTTTTTTGTTAGGTTTAAACTGAATACTATTCAGCACACCATTAGCAAGCTCATAGTGACGATCACATATCGCTAACAATGAAGGCCGATGAGAAATAATAATCATCGTTAGATTGTTGTGATTCTCTTGCAAATATTTATACAAACGTGCTTCATTACCAAAATCCAAGCACGAATTTGCATCATCAAATAACAGAATTTTTGGCTTGCCATATAGGGCATCACCAATCAACGAGCGCACTAAAATAATTTGCTGACGAACACCTGCAGGAATGGAGTCCACATTTGCGCCACCAATACGGGTATCTAATCCATTTGGAAATTTAGTGATAGCTTTAGTTAAACCGAAAATTTCAGAAAGCTCTATTGCTTGATCAACTGCATAACCTTCACGAAACAAAGTTAAATTATCGAGAATGGTGCCCTCATAAATAGTGCCTTGCTGTGGCATAAGTGCAGTCTGTGCACGCACAGAAGAACCGTCTAAAGTTTTAATATTTTGATTATCGAGAAGAACTTCGCCTTGTGTTGGATTTACAAACCCCATTATCAAGTTAATTAACGTTGTCTTGCCGACACCATTAGCCCCAAAAATTCCAATCGCTTCGCCTGGCTGTACATGCAGTGAGATTCCAGACAATAATTCAGTATCACTACCTTCATGAATGAAATGCACATCGCGTAATTCAATTTCACCTTTTAGGGTTGCCGGTTGGGAATTTTCTTTTAATGCCTCTAATGGCAACGACAACATCTCATTCACTTTTTCGCCCGCAATGTTTACCGCTTGCATTTGAGTCCATAAGCCCATTGCTTTTAACGCTGGTTGTAGCACTCTTCCAGAAAGCATAGTACCTGCCGCTAACGCACCAACAGTTAACTCACCTGAAACAACATAAATACTTCCAATACCTACAAAACTAATCATTACTATCTGTGAAAAAGTTGAACCCAAACCAGACACAACACTGTTAATGCGACTAACTTCATAAACACTAGCAGCAGATTGTGCTTGCAGTTTTTCATATCTACGCAACATCAAAGCTTCCATCGCCATTGCTTTTACCGTATGGATGCCTTGTAATATTTCAATTAAAAAATCTTGTCTTCGTTGATCTGCAGAAGATCTTTGCTCTAATGCTAATTTTAATTTTTTCCCAGTAATATATGAAATCACTACAAATATTCCAATCACCGTTATTGGAACTAGTACCATCTTTCCAGCAAACACAAATATCAAACTTAGAAAAACTAAAACAAAAGGAAGGTCAACCAGCATTAAAATATTCTGCCCAGAATAAAATTCTCGAACTTTTTTAAGACTTTCCATTTTATCTAAATAAGAACCAATGGAGTCGCTTTCAAACTTAACCAAATCTGAATGCACAACCCTTTCTATCGAATACATTCCTTCGGTATGTTCATATTGCACGCCTTTCCAAGCAAGAATGGCAGATCGCGCAACACGTAAAACACCGTCTAGCACTGCTGCAATTAATAAACCGAATACCAAAAGCGAAAAAGTATCGACCGCCTGATTTGGCAAGATGCGATCATAAACCTGCAAAATAACCAAAGGTAAAGCGAGTGTTGTAAGATTGATAAATAACGACGCAAGCAAAACGTCCCAACGTTTCCATGCGGATGGCACACGATGTTCACTTTCAACTACTATATCTTCCACAATAATCTGCTGACTCATACTTGAGTGTCCAAATCCTTTTACCAATGACATACCTATAGCGCCCATCAACATCCAGGTGATAGACGAGTTCTAGAACTATGAATAATGTATCGGCTAAAGTATGAAACTCTTTAGAAATCAGAAAGTTGCTGGCTTCAATAGGACAAAAGAAACTTATTTAAGGACAAAGGGCGTTGACGGGTAAAGACAAGTGACTTATCTACCACCGAGAAATTACCATAAACATCAAATACAGCTTATCAACAGCAACAGCACGCTACTACTGTGTATTTAAACAGCTTATTTCGAAGCGCTCAACTCAATGATTATTGGGCAAGCGCTTAAATAATTATAGGTTATACAAACACTTCACTTACGTTTAAGTATTTGTTTTTTTGCAATCTGTATAAACCAGATCTGAGCTAACATCAATGTCATTGCAATTATCACCATTGAAATAGATGTACTCATAACATCAACTTCCTTGTATTTAATTAATTACCACTGTATCTGTTCGACACCATCAAAATTAATTTCACTTCCATCATTTAATGAAATCACACCCGATGCATCCGGTCCAAGATCTAAAAATCCTTGATCAACATCGTAGCTTACTTCATTCCCATCTACTGTAATGGTCCATGGGTTCTCTGGATCTGGTTGTGATGCGATATCGACATCCAATTCAATTACATCTGTCCAACCACCGCCGTTGCCACCACTAAATGAATCTGTATCACCTAACGCTTGAAATACATATACATCATCACCTTCTCCCCCAAAAACTACGTCATTACCTGCGCCACCGACTAGGATATCGTTTCCATCATCGCCATATAGTCGATCATTTCCACCACCACCATAGATAACGTCATCGCCTTGGTTCCCATGTAAAATATCTCTATCTCCACCACCATGTATCACATCCGAACCTGAACCACCGGAAATATCATCTAATCCGTCGCCACCAAATATTAAATCCTCCCCATCATTTCCTTCCACACTATCACTACCACTACCAGCGTATATTGTATCACCCCCGCCATTACCTGAAATATTGTCGGGCTTACCGCCTCCATAGATGAGATCATCGCCATCCGTTCCATTAATACGATCAGGCCTCGAATTCCCTAAATCATCAAAGTTGTAATCTCCATTTATATCGGATTTATATATATCAAAACTTGCATTGCTACTGCTTCCATCATCCGACGTCGCCGTCACTTCGATGCTCATGTTCGCAGAGGTTTCAAAGTCGATTGCACTTGGATCGTTGACCGTTACTTCACCGCTCACCGGATCAATCGCAAACGCATTGCCAGGATTGTTGCTTAAACTATAAGTCACGTCATCACCGATATCTAAATCTTCGGCAAACGCCATCACCCCCACACTATCGCCGACATTGGCCGACTGTCTGACACTGTTGAAACTGAAATCGCTGTCATTCACCGCACTGATGTCGAACTCGTCGGCATCATCACTAATACTGATGTTGAAGCTGGC
>CAYXVH010000327.1:0-6338 GCA_964468615.1 uncultured Thiotrichales bacterium
TCCGCCAAACTCGTTTGCATTGGCGCGGACTGTGGAATACTTCCGTATTCCGCGCAAGGTACTCACCATCTGCCTGGGTAAATCGACCTACGCGCGTTGTGGCATCATTGTCAATGTCACGCCACTTGAGCCGGAATGGGAAGGGCATGTGACTTTAGAGTTTTCTAATACCACACCATTGCCAGCCAAGATATATGCTAACGAAGGTGTGGCACAGATGCTTTTTTTTGAGTCAGATGAAGTTTGTGAAACTTCATATAAAGATCGAGGAGGAAAGTATCAAGGCCAGAAAGGCGTTACGTTACCCAAAGCTTAGGCTAGGTACAATTTTATATAAATAGTTTTGCTCAGCTTAGATTTTACAGGCGACTATTTAAAGTCCAATACCTGTATAATTAGTAAAATCTTTTTTATCCAACATCCGCCTACCATCAATTATTAAAGGGCCGTCCATTGCAGTTGGAATTAAATTTGCAAGCTTGGAAAACTCATCCCAGCGAGTAACTAAAATCACAACATCAACGTCTTTAATTGTTGAAGATAAATTTTCACAATATTCAATATTTATATTTTTGAATATTTTTTGCGCCTCATGTTTTGCAATGGGGTCATATGCCTTTATTTTTGCGCCACCTTCATGCAGCTTATTGATAATGGGGATTGCGGGGGATTCGCGCATATCATCACTACCTGGTTTAAATGAAAGGCCAAGTATTGCTATAGTTTTGCCTGAATAGTCAGGCATATGTTTTTCTAGCAGTTGTATGACCTTAAATGGTTGCGTAGCGTTTAATTCCACCACTGAACGCAAAAGTTGCATAGGGCTGCCTAGCTCCTCACCATAAGACACTAAAGCTTTTACATCTTTTGGGAAACAGCTGCCTCCGAATCCACAGCCTGCCTCGATATAAGTAGTGATGCTTGGTGTAATTCTAGTTCCATCTTCAAGTATAGGAGATAGTCTTTTATCAAGATGAACACCCTTAGTAACTTGGGTAACATCAACGCCAGTTATTGCACATAAATTTGCAATTTCATTCGAAAAAGATATCATTGTTGCGAGTAAAGAATTGGCGGTGTATTTAATCATTTCTGCAGTGCGATTATCTGTTTCAAGTTTTGTCACATCCGGAAAAACATCATAAAGAGTTCGGATGCTAGATAAGCCTTTGCTATCACTCGCACCATATACGATCCGATCCGGATACATGAAATCTACAATAGCCTCGCCTTCTTTTAAAAACTCTGGATTCATTCCAACGCTGAAGTCAATACCAAGTTTTTTACCTGAAGCCTTTTCTATAATCGGTAGTACTACATCATCAGTTGTTCCAGGTACTACTGTGCTTTTTACAACCACAACATGGTAGCTAGATTTTTCAGCTATCGCTTTACCAATTTCTTCTGATACAGATTTGATATAAGTCAGATCAATTCTTTCGCCATCAAAAGGTGTGCCTACGGCAATTAAAGTTATGTCGCTATTTAGTACAGCGCTTTTAAGATCTGTAACTGCGGTTAATTTTCCTGATGCTGTATTCTTTTTTAATAATGCTTCAAGGCCTTTTTCGTATATTGGAGGAATAGCGGAATTAATTTTTTCAACTTTATCTTTGTCGATGTCAACACAAACTACGTCATGACCTAGTTCGGCTAGGCATACTCCTGAAACGAGCCCAACATATCCTGTGCCTGCAACTGAAACTTTCATTTTAAGCGTCCTCAGATTTGCTGTTAGATTTGTACCAAATTAGAGCGCGCTTTAATCCTTCATCAACGGTGATAGTTGGCTGATAGCCAAGATGATCAGATGCTTTTTTGATAATAGGGCAACGACGGTTCGGGTTATCTACTAAGTATTCTTTATCGGCACTTTCTTGGTATATGACTTTGCCTTGGTAGTCGAATAGAGCTTTTGCAGTTTCAACAACACGAGCAGCTAGCTCATTCATGTCTATTTCTGGTGTCTCAGTACCAATATTATAAGATTCGCCAGCTTGGCCTTTGGTAAGGATTTTGTAATACCCTACAATTGCATCGGCAATATAGCAAAAAGTTCGAGTAGGCTTTCCATCTGATAACATAACAATGTCATTATTATTAAGAACATTATTAGCGAAATCAGGTAGTACTCGTTTGTCAGAAATTTTTAAGCCGGGACCATAATTATTGAATGGTCTGGCAATTTTTATAGGAAGACCATGCTGATCAGCAAAATTAACACATAAAGTCTCTCCATATCTTTTTGACTCGTCATAGCAAGCTCTGGGTCCCGTGCATGATACATTGCCACGATAAGTTTCTGGCGTTGGTATATTTTCTGGCGTTGGATCGCCATAAATCTCACTGGTTGAATAGAATAAAAAGCCTTCAACCGGAGTGCCGTTGTCTTTTTGTTTTAGGCAATAATTAAGCAAATAGCGTAAACCATTTACATTAGCGTCCATAGTTTCGATTGGGTACTTGCGGTAGTAGGTAGGAGATGCGATCGAGGCGGCATGAATAATAAACTGGAAATCATCAATATCAGCAGGCAATGGCTCGGTGATATCGTGTTTTGACAGTGTAAGCGTAGGATGGCTTTCTAAATTGGATAGCCATTCGGGAATGCCGCGGATGTAATTATCATAAACAGTCAAACTAATTTTATTTTGTTCAGAGGAGTTATCATTCCAATGTAAAACTGATTGCACAAGGTAATAACCCAGGAAGCCAGCGCCACCAATTATCAGTAATTTTTTTCCTGCTATTTGGCCAAACTCTTCTTTAAGATTGTCTGTAACATATTTTAAATCTTGTTGTACGATGTCTTCTGCGTTTTCCATTTTTTGTTTACTTTATTTAAAATTAATATAATTAGCTTGTGAAATATTCATCTTGTTCTTTTCGTAGTTTTACAGCTAAGCTTTTGCTTGGTAATTCGACATCTGCATAGGTTATTACATCATCCTTGGATAAGTCGCGTTTTAATACACATCCTTCCGCTATTCCCATTGGTAATAGATTTTCTTTTTTTGCAATATCTGCGTTTTCGCATTGTCCGTACGTCATGTAGTGTCCAAGGCCATCTAATGTTTCACCAGCTTTAAGGTCTATCTTTGCCGTAGTAATTACATCAACAACTTGGCCAGCAATTGGTGCAATAACCGTATCATTTAGAAGAGCAACTCTAGCGGCGGATAGGGGTGCTTCAAAAATTGTAAGGTGGTAAGGAACATAAAAACTATAAAGTGGACCTTCACCTAATTTTCCGTAATTTAAATAATGGGCTTGTGTGGCATCACCATCATTCGAAGCGTATATGAACACACCAGGGCTGGGTTGTGGCCCAACAACATATTCTACAACACCGCCTAATTCTCTTAATTGATCATGATCATAAAGATCAATCATATTGTCGACATGCTCAGTCGACTCATAGCCAAGCATTCCTCGTTGAGCAACTTTCATCCCAGTTGCATTGGCAACAATGGCTTGTTCGAATGAAATTTTGGTGCCATCTGCGAAGCTGGTTACCATTGATGGAGTTTGTCCCCACTGTTTGGCAAAATTTTCTTGTGTTGTAGGATTGCGATAACGATCCTGTAGACCCTTGATGTTCCCGCACAATAAAGGTGTGAGTCCAATGCTTTGGACAAAGCGATATAAGTTAAGTTGGACGGCTGGTTGATCTCCATCGCAACCGCAAAATATTACTCCAGCTTTATCGGCATACACTTTTAATATTGGGCCGACTGTGCCATCTAATTCTGCATTCATGGATACAACATGTTTGCCACAATTTATTGCTTTTAATGTGACATTTGCACCAAACTCAATATGCCCGGTAGACTCTATTAATACTTCTACTTGCTCAGATTCACAGATAGCGTCAAAGTTATCGGTATAGGTGGATTTGCCTGACGCAATAGCGGCGTTCATATCGGCCACATCTCCAACTTCTAGGGTATTTAAATCTCCTGCAAGCTCATATGCCTTTTGAGCATTTTCAGCGCTGCGATTAGCAATCGCCACGATCTGCATACCAGGTATGTAGTTATAGACTTGGTTGACAATCCCTTTTGCCATAAAGCCAGCTCCAATTAGGCCAACTCTCAAGGGATTGCCTTCTTCAGCTCGTTTTTTTAGTGCGTTATCTACAATGATCATTATTTCCCCGAATGCTAAAAATTGAGCATAGGTAGAGTGTTGTTAACAAATAATTAGGCCGTATTAATAGCATAATGAATACGGCAATTTCTCAGTTTTAAATCACATATTGAGGTTTTCATAGATATTTTTGATAATCAACTGATTGTAGATTGAGCAAGAGGGATATATGAGGGGGAGCTATATAAGTGAAAAACAGGTGTTGTTTTGCTATGCCAAGTGCGATTAATTAATCTCTTCAGAGAAACTAGTTTATATAATTCCTCGAGGTGGAAAATTTCAAGGTCAGCAATGTGTTACCTTGCCAAAAGCTTAAGCGGTTGCTTGAGGTTGTTAGCGGTCATTCCGAAAATTGTTTAGTAGGTGGATTTTGCATTACTCTATTTAAACGATTTGATTGTTTTTAATTTCTTCCAGAAATTGTTTGGCTAAGTCTTGCGCACTTTTTCGGCGAGAATTATCTAGGTTGCCCCACTCGCGACAATACCAGCAGATCCGTTCCGCAATTGAACCTTCCGAGGGCTCGCCTAGTTTGTTCTTGAGCACAAGAATTTGCGCTCCTATATTAACTATGTTTTCCGTAGTTTTATCAGTCTTTCCTTTCAGCTCACTAAATGGGTTAAATTTTTCCACACAAAATACTAAATCATTATTGCCATTAGCTGCCGCCTCAAGATGAGGAATTATGTTTTTTTTCAGTTCAGATTCAAGAGAATCTAACTGAGCATATAATTTGCTGCGCGATACCATCAATTTAAATTATTTATACTGCAAATGTCTGTTTTCGACCAATAGCGGACATTAACTTATTGTGTAATATCTTTACTATACTGCGGGTCTATTACCTAACAAACAATATATTTAAAGGAAAAATTATGAAATCCAATTTTATACTATTGATCATTTTTGTGGTATCAATTCCAACTATAGCGTCAGCATTTGGCGGCAGAAGTTTTGGAGATGGTTTATTTTTCGGTGTCGATCTAGACCGAAACGAACGTATAGATCGAGATGAAGCTAAAAACGCTTTCAACTTAGCTGATGATAAAGTATTTTCTCGCTATGATAAAAATGGAAATGGTTCTATTAATCAAATCGAGTTTAACGAGTTTATTCAACAAACTCCTTGGACAGATAGCTAGCCTTTAATTCCATAAACGAATGTCTGCTTTCGGCCAGTAGCGGATATTAAAATTAGTTACATAACTTTGCAAATCCTATATCGCTTTCAATAAGGAGATTACACAACCTCTCGTGTTGAAAAGGGTATGCAACTGTAACAAGGACTATGATGACAATAATAATTACAGCATTGCTATGGCGCTTGTTGCGAATCCAACGAATGAACCCCCAAGCGCTTATTGCAAAGATGAAAATTGGTATCAACGCTAATGCCAAAAAATACAATGTTTTGAGATCGCTACTTCCTATAAGAGCTAAAACAACAAAAACAGAGGAAGCATGGAACGCCCATTTAATTCCAACGATAAGCAACGGTGCACTGATCAGTGCCTTTAACCAAAATAATACCCTATGATATTGTGTTTTATTGTGAGCATTTAGATAAGCACTAATGCTTGAAACCATTACTATCAATAGCAATATTACTGCAACAAAGGGGACAATCATGGAATCCATATTACCTGTATTACAAATAGACGACTATGATGTTGCGGTTGATTTCTATGTTAAGGGGCTTGGTTTTGGAATCGTTATGGAACATCGACATGAACCCAACTTTCCTGTGTTCATGAGTATTAATAAAGGGTAATTTACATTTAGCATTATCCGAGCATGGTCGAGGACATCAAGGCACAGAAGTGTATATTTATATTCATGACATTAAGGCTTGGCAAGAAACATTCAAAACTAAGTTATCTTTAGATTATGATTTAGAGCCGATGCCATGGGGCAATACAGACATGCTAGTAACTGACCCATTCCGTAATGCATTACGATTCTGTCAAGAGGGTACGCATGAGGGAGAAAATACCCCTAACAAATAGTCGATACTTATTAAGTATTAATTCAAAAAAGCAGGATCTTGTATGTCCGCTTTCGGTCGTTAGCGGTCATTAAACAGCTTTGATAGGTTAATTTTCAACTTATATTTATTTTCGCATCAAAATTTTCTCAAACCTAAACACTTCAATAGAAACTGTTCAGTAAGTTACAGTTTGCTTGCAGCA
>CAYXVH010000328.1:0-5355 GCA_964468615.1 uncultured Thiotrichales bacterium
TATAGGTAGTTGTAGATGGGTCTATTAACAGAAGAGCTAAAAATAGAACTTGAAAAATTGGTCGAGTATTTAGAGGCGCAAGATGAGGCTCACTGGGTAAAATGGATGAATGAAGCTAGAAGAGAAATCAATAATTCAGACTTTCACGGCATAGAGAAAATATTATCTGCCTATGGTGGGATGGGCTCAATAAATGATATTACTGATTCAAAAGGGCTTGTAAGACGAGTGTATAAGCTAGCTGACACAATCAAGAATGCTCAATGACTGCTAACGACCCAAAGCGGACATTCACTATTATTAGTTTGCAACTTTAAAATATGACGATCGATCTTAATTAGTACATCAATACTCAACTCATCCCAAAGCTGGATCTAGTATTTTACTTGCTCATTGCGCTCATCATGATGAAGGCGAATACTCCCATTAATACTATAAGCCCAGAAAAAACTAACCATAAAATTCTGACTATTTCAGCTTCAAGAAAATAGCCTAATACAAAAAATACTCCACCAAAAAGTATTGGTATGAATGCACATGGTTTACATGTTTTCATGCATTCTTTCATCATTCTCATCATATTCATTTCAGTTTCTGGCATGATGATCACTCCTTATTGCAATGTAATTAGATAAATGGCATTCGTTAAATGCTTAATAAACGACTTTTTAAATTACACTTATCCTTTAAATATAGTTTGATTTGAATCAGAAAAAGACATAGATCAATGACCGCTATTGGCCGAAAGCGGACATTAACAGTTCGCATAACTTGCTAAGTAATCTTCGAGTTCTTCTATGATAAATTTTTGCTCTGTTTTTAGTAGATAACCATAAAGTTCATTATGAAATTCAACAGTAGGCAAATCATAGGCAAGGTGGATATTTTCGTGCAAACTCATAGAAAAGATTAAATTCCCCAAAACCTAACTTCAGATCAGCGAACTAATATTAATAAATGACTTTTATTACTGATATTGTTTCTACAAATGTCCACGAAGCACGTGTCTCAGCTATTAAAGACATGGCTATACTCAGTGCCAAAATTGAAGGTGCTGTATCGCTTGCCTGGGGTCTACCCTCATTTCGCACACCTGATTATATTCGTGAAGGTGTTAAACAAGTTTTAGACAGTGATCTTGATGCTGGTAAATATACTTTGCCAGACGGTTTGCCTGAATTGCGTGAATTGGCCGCAGCAAAGCACAAGGCGGAATATGGTATTGACATTGACAGTAATGACAATGTGATGATCAATGCTGGCAATATGCAAGGCTTAAATATGCTATTTCATACTATGCTTGATCCAGGTGATGAGATTATCCTGACAGACCCCTGTTTTGCGTCTCATATCCAGCAGATAAAATTATTCATGGGTAAACCGGTTTATTGGCCATTAGATAAAGATAATGACTGGAATCTGGATGTTGACCGGTTGCCAGAATTAATCACTGATAAAACCCAGGCTATTGTTATTGTCAGCCCATCAAACCCTACCGGGAAAATATTTTCTAAAGAAGATTTAATCCGTGTCGGTGAAATTGCAAAACAACATAACATACTAATCATTATAGATGACCCATATAGTGAATTTGTTTATGAAAATAGGAATCAATATTTTAATCTTGCCAGTATTGAGGCATTTAAAGAACATACTGTTTATCTGTATTCATTTTCAAAATCTCATGCCATGAGTGGTTGGCGGCTGGCGTATGCAATTATGCCTGCTGAATTAAAACACGAAGCTATGAAAGTACACGATGCAACGATGATTTGTGCGCCACGGATTTCTCAGCTGGCAGGTATCGTTGCATTGGGCCAGCCATCGAATCATAAACAGGAATTTGAAGCTATTCTGGCAAAGCGTAGAGAATTAGTTTGCCAACGACTTGATAATGTTCCGCATGTTTTTTCCTATCAAAAACCCGATGGCGCTTATTATGTGTTCCCTGAAATCGTTTCTGATCATAGAAGCTCACAAGAATTTGCAATTGATTTACTAAACCATGCAAAGGTTACTGTAACGCCAGGCAGTGCCTTTGGTCCTTCGGGTGAACATCATGTCAGGATGGCCTACTGTGTCGATGAAGACACTATCAATTTGGCATTCGATCGTATTGAAAAATATTTTCAAAATTGACATCAGTAATAGCCATTACAATAGATAAAGCTATCGGGTTTCTACAAACTAATGGTGTTTTTGCTAGAGAGCAGGCAAGCATTGATGGCATAGAGCATATATATATTTTGATTTTGGAGTAGAAACAAAGCCATCAATTACGTTGTGCAAATGAATATTCGCGTTTAGTCGTTAGCGGACATTTTCGACAAACGAAACTGTATTTTTTAATAAACAAAAATAAGCTGTCCCTTTTCAAGTGAGCCCGTATTGACTTGGACCAACCGATTAGAAATGTGAGGAAAATGCTTTAAGCAAAGTGTTATTAGCTTTTTTAAAATTGTGTCAGCTTGATATATATCAAAGTTGATTTCCAAGACTTAGATATAGAATGAGCTTAAATAAAGTCTGTAATTTTGGAGATAGGGGAATGAACAAGATAAAACAATTAATTCTAGACACTAGATTGTGGTTGATTCTGCCCATCATTGGAGCCATTGGTTACTGCCTTACCGATAATGTATTTGCAGTTGAAAAAACGGAATTGGAATTTACTGAAGGAGCGGTAGGTAAGGTTGTGCCAAGTGATAATGCATATGAACTTAGGCAACAAGGTAAAGATATTGTTTTTGTGAGTGTACGAGAACGTGCTGAGTGGGATGAGTATCATATTCCTGGTGCTGTGTGGATCCCACATAGCAAACTCAAAGAGCAGAATGAGATTGCATGGAATTTATTAAAGGAGCTTTCTGAAACACACGAATATGTATTGACGTATTGCGGTGCGGGCCATCGTAGCGGGTTCGTGGCAACACAGGCGCAAGAGGAAGGTTTAAAAAATGTCTATAACTTGGATGGCGTATCGTTTTGGAAAGAAAAATATCCAGTTTTTAAAGGAGAGCCTCGCCCCGCTGATAAAGATCCAAAAATGGTCCATATCGACGAAGCCTATTATTACTATAAAGCAGGCTTTGATGATGTAGATTTTATAGATGTGCGTGAACCAGAATCTATAGCGATGTCTGGAGGTAACATCATTAAAGGAGCCAAAGTCATACCATTATCAGAGCTGACCAAGAATTTGGATCAAATAGATTGCAAAAAAGACTCGGTGTTTGTCTGTGAAGGTACTGCTCATGGTGGAGAATGTTCAGCAAGCCCTGCCGCAGGGAAGATTGTGATCGATAAACTAGGTTGCAAATCGGGCCATATAAAATATATGTTAGAAGGTCATGACGCATGGGAGATTGCTGGATATCCAGTTGAAACTTATAAGCCTTAAGCGTGTCTAGCGATCTTACATTTGCGATTGTTCTCGGCGCCGCTGTAATTGACTCCATTAATCCGTGTGCGATAGGTGTCATTTTATTTTTATCGAGTGTATTACTGAAAGTTTCCTCTGATAAGAGTCTGTTGCTGCGTCTTGGTCTAATTTATATCGCAACGGTTTACATTGTATATGCACTTTCTGGTCTTGGCTTAGTTTGGTTTCAACATACCTTGATCAACAAAGGGTATGCTGAAATCATTGGCATTATTGTTGGTGTCTTCGTAATTACGTTAGGCCTTATCGAACTCAAGGATTTCTTTTGGCATGGAAAAGGTATTTCTTTAGAAATATCACAAAAGAATAAAGATAAAATTGTTGCGCTCACAGAAAAAATATCTGTGTTGGGTGTTGTCACAATTGGTGCGTTTGTTGCTTTAGTGGAGTTACCTTGCACTGGCGGGCCATATCTTGCCATTACAGCGATACTGGCAAAATCATTTGACCTACAAGCGTTAATATATTTACTTATCTACAATGGTATTTTTGTAGCTCCACTTATAATCATTTTGCTTCTAATCTACTTTGGCTCATCAACCGCTCGACTCAAACAATGGAGACAAAAAAAACGCAAATGGATGAATCTTGCTTCAGGCATACTTATGCTTTCTTTAGGTACATTATTAATTTTGTATTATCAATTAGGCTGGCATCTATGAAACTTATATTCATAACTATTTTTATTTTATGCATTACCCAATTCATAAGCTGCTCAGATAAGGAGACTAATGATGCCCTAACTACCGAAGATCCTTCATTGAAAACAAAAATCGAACTTGCAAAATGTTTGACGCAGAAAGGATGGATTATGTATGGATCGTATACTTGCTCTGCATGTTTAGCGCAGAAAAAACTATTTGGAGAAGCATTTGAACACATAAAAGAAATTGAATGTAATCCGCATGCGCCAAATACGGAAGTAGAACAATGTATCGAAAAAAAGATTCGCAAAACACCCACTTGGATTTTGGAGAAAGAAGGCCAAGAGATAATAAATATTCCAGAATATCAACTGTTGGAAGACCTTGCTATGCATTCAGACTGTGAATTTCAGAACCAGTAATATCTGGTTTAACTCTCTGCATTATTCAAATCAGTGATGTTTTTATTATATGTATGGCTGAATGACCGCTTTGGGTCGTAAGCGGACATAAACTAAACCACTAAGGGGAGAATCAGGTTGGAATCTATAAAACTCATACATAGAATGTCCGCTTACGACCCAAAGCGGACATTTAGGCAAACTATTAAATAACTAGTAGCGGCACATGACTTTGATCCGTGAAGCAACGAATCTGGACCGTGACAATATTCGCGAAGTACACATGCACGCCTTTGATAAAGACGAAGCAAAGAATGTTGCAATGCTCGCATCCAATCTTCTTAGCGAAGAAACGAGTCCTAAAACAATAACTATGGTTGCAGAAATTGATGGCACTGTAGTAGGCCATATAACATTTAGTCCTGTAACTTTTAATTCGTGTAAGAATTTGAAAGGCTATATCCTAGCGCCACTTGGCGTAAAGCCTGAGTATCAAAAGCGCCGAATCGGATCGAAACTCGTTGAAAATGGTATTGAGCTGCTATCAAAAGAAGGGGTTAACGTATTATTTGTTTACGGTGATCCGAAGTACTACAGCAAGTTCGGGTTCAATGAGAAGACTGCTGCGAGATACTCACCACCTTACAAGTTGCAGTATCCTTTTGGGTGGTTAGCACTCGCTCTTGACGAGGAGGGTTCTGCTGCACATACCGTAAAGGTATCGTGCGTAGCTTCGTTGTGTGATCCAACACTATGGTAATTAAATGCCTTTCAAGTTATTGATGTCCGCTATTGGCCGATAGCAGTCATTAAGTACATTGAAAAGTTTTAATATTATTTACAGCGAATTATGATCAAAACGCATATT
>CAYXVH010000329.1:0-21265 GCA_964468615.1 uncultured Thiotrichales bacterium
GTGGTGTTTGTCGCAACCGGTACTTCTTCACCAAAGCCACGGGTTTCAACGCGGCTTGAATCTATACCACGTGTGATTAAAAATTCTTTTACAGCATCGGCTCGTTTTAAAGATAAATTTTTATTAATTTCAGGGTTACCAATACTGTCTGTATGACCCTCAATAATGATTTCGCGCTTTTGATTGCCTTGTAAATATTGTACGAGTGGTTCAAGGCGTGTTTGTGATTGAGGTTTTAGGTTAGCTCCACCTGTATTGAACAGCAAATCGTTGATTACTAAAATAGTGCCGCGGCTGGTTTCTTCTGCTTTGTACTGTCCAAGCGCTTGCTCGAGTTGTTGTATGCGTTGTTGAGCTTTGCGTGTTTCCGAGGTTGCGCGCGTGGATTCGCTACGACGTGCATGTGCAATCATTTCAAGCTGCTGTTGTTTGAGATTAATTAGCTCTTGTTCTTGTTGATGTTTAAGTAGCAACTCTTGAGCGATCTGTTGTTTGCGAGTAGCAAGATAAACGTAATGATCAGCACTATCCGTATCATTTTCGCTTAAAGCAGATTCAGCATGCTTTATTTGCTCATCCGCTTCATATAGCGTCACCGATGCAACTTCGTTTATACTGGCTTCCGTTTTTGTTTTTTCAAGAGCCGTTTTAGCTTCTTCTAGAGGCGGATAAGACTTCGGCGCGCTTGCGCAACTGCAAACCACCGTTACTATAAAAATAATTAAATAAATTCTGAACATGATTAACACTTATTGGTTTAATGGGCTAAGTTGAACGGGCTCGCGCCAGTTTAATTCATCATTTAAATTAGAGATGCTGTTTTCGATTTGTTTGACTTCTTGTTCTACATTCAAACGTTGGGTTTTAATTTGTATCAATTCAACATCTACCAGTATCTGTTGGGCAAGATGTTCAGCAGTTGCGTGTTGCTTGTCAGCCTCTAGGTCTTGCGCTTGTTTGAGCTTTGCTTTTACGGTGTCTACATCACTACTTACATGTTTGCGATAATTTGTATGGTCTACACTTGAAACCGCTACTTTTGATTGCGGCAACGTTTTGGAGGGCGTGGTAGAAGCACAAGCCAGCAGTAAACTTGATAGAAATAAGCAAATGCATATACGCGAATAACCTCTGTGTGTGAGCCAGTGCGGATTTACGTTTATTAAACTGTTATTGAGCATGTATTTAGGTCTTTTAGTCATATTTTAATTTGGTATTTAAACGGTTTTGTTTTACATCGGTCCAATAGCTAACTATAGTTTAAATCATAGGCGCAATTTATTTGATATTGCAAAATCTAGCATGAAATCTATCTACCCAATATTTGGCTTGTTTCTTCTGCTTAGCTCTATGCAGCTACAGGCAGAACGCTATCAATTGCCTAAAAATGGAGATTCTATCGTTGGCCAAATGAGCCTGATTACGGCTAAAGAATCGGATACCTTTATTGAATTGGCTAGACGCTATAGCTTGGGCTTTCAAGAATTAGTACTGGCAAATCCAAACGTTGATCCATGGTTACCCGGTGAGGGAACACAGGTTGTTATACCTACACGTTATATTCTGCCGAACACCAAGCATAAAGGCCTCATTCTCAATTTGGCTGAAATGCGCGTCTATTACTTCCCTAAAAATGCACCAGGTGATGTGCATACCTATCCTATTAGTATCGGAAAAGAGGGTTGGGACACTCCTAATACACAGACGAGTGTTATTGGGATGAAGAAGAACCCTACGTGGACCCCGCCTGAATCAATACGTAAGGAGCATGAAGAGAAAAATGACCCTTTACCAGCAACGGTTCCTCCAGGGCCGGATAATCCACTTGGTGATTATGCAATTCGTTTAGGCTTGTCTGGATATTTAATTCATGGCACCAATAACCCACGCGGTATCGGTATGAAAGTAACTCATGGTTGCGTACGTCTCCATCCCGATGATATTAAGGACTTATTTGGTCGAGTATCCATCAACACGCCTGTCACCATTGTTAACGAACCCTATAAGCTGGCTTGGAGTGATGGCAAGCTATATGTTGAAATGCATCCAAGTGATGGCGATGAAACTGGCACTAATTCAAGGAATTTAACTCAATTCGTGCAAGCCATTATTGGCGCTACCAAGTCTAAAGAAGGCTATAAGATTAACTGGGAACTTGCCAATCAATTAGCGAAGAACAAGACAGGATTGCCTATTTCAGTTGGTACTAAAACACAGTAGATCTAATTACTATAAGTTAATCAGAATTAGTTAATTAGACACGCACAAAAAAGGCCCGTATACGGGCCTTTTTTACTTATCTTCAAAAAGAAGATAAATCTTACTAGAACTACTTAGAGCTCATAGAACCGTCAAACATACGGCTCATGCGACGTGAATTCGCATCACAGCAGGCTTGAGCAGCATTAGCAGCGTCTTGAGCAGCTGTAGCTATATCTTTTGCAGTAGCAGCATCATGTGCAGCAGTGTTTGCGGTGCGTAATGCCTCATTTGCAATTGCACTTACCTCAGCCATGACGTCTACTTCAGCTTCCATGGTTTCTTCCATAGCGGTAGTTTGACATCCTGTTGTGAATGTAGCCGCTAAAGCGAATACTGCAGGATAAAGAAGTTTCTTGGTTAGCATAATTATTAACTCCGAAATTATTTTAATTGATAATCGTACGATTGATTAATTTTGTGTTTGTCATATACCACCCAACTTCCCAGGTGGATGCACTAGATAATAACTTATCTAGTGTTGTGACAGAACGGCGATATTGTATGTAAAAACGTTACACTTACCAAGTTTATTATTGCTAGAACATTGGTTTTGCTCATAACCGCAGTCCTAATGTAACAATATAGCCGCAAAATATTTCTAATTTCAGAGGCTTTAAGCGTAATTTTAGAGGGTTGAGAAAATTGATAACTTCTCCATATGGGCATGATTTATTAACAAATTGATCTATAAACCCGCTTCGAGTTGCGCTAGACTGTTTTTAATTAACAGTATAAGGCCTTGTTAAACAAGGTTTTATTATATTTTAGTAAGTTAAGAGCCTTACTATTAGCCAACTACAATAATAATTAACTCAAAGAGGGATAGATGAACCAAACTGCTGCTACTAAGGATGAGAGACGCATAGCAAGGCGTAAAACCTCTCCCACAAATTTGCGCTTATATTGTCCGCAATTGAATTTAACTAGGTGCCGCCCTACAAACTTGAGTACGCGAGGCGCGTTTCTAGATTCTGTGCCAGAACACGCTTATGTGGGTAGAAGAGTGCAGCTCGTGTTTTCTGTCGCAGAAGCCAATGCGATTAAGCTAATACGTGTGTGGGCAGTTGTAGTGCATCTTTCCAACGAAGGTATTGGGTTTGGTTTTACGCATAAATATCGAGCCACTCAGTCTACAGATCACTAGAAATATTTATTCTAAAACCATGAATAATATGAGGAATATAGAGTAATTATTTTTGAAATAAATTGCCAGACGAGTTGATCGAGTTCACTTTTTAGTCGCTATTCCATGCTTATACTAATGTGATTGAATTTGAGCATACAGAATAGATCAATGGAAAGCGCAAAAGCAGAGTCAAAGGTATACATACAACGTGAGATAGACCGTCGAGTCGATGCTACATCTATACAGTTCCCACTATTAGACAGCGATTTTAATATCGTACGCAAAGATAGACGACGTATATCCGATCGCCGAAAAACTAACCTGAAGCTCATTTGGCAAGAAAATCAGCCAATTCGCAATACCAGCACGCTTAACCTAGAATTTGGCGGGCAGAGCTACTATTTTGATACTCGTTTAAAGCAATTTACTTTAGGGCGTTCACATCAATGTGATTTACGTATCGTAAATAGTTTCGTTTCTAAGCATCATGCAATCATCAGCTATGAGAATGGTGAGTTTGTGCTACGAGATGACAGCCTCAACGGCACCTTCATTGAAGCGGATGACCTTGGCAAAATGCGTATTCAAGGCCAAAAAGCATATCTATATGGTGACGGCACGCTAAGTTTAGGTGCGTCGATTGATCGTGAAGATGAGACTTGTATCCATTTCCACTGTAGCTAAGCAATTACCGTTAGCCTAATACCATTCTTTTCTTAAGTAATTTCAACCATAGTCACAGCTGTGCTGACTATGCACAATTGTGATCATTAAAAACTGCTTTAGTCAGATAATGAGATTAATCTGGATCTTGATTTAATGTCTGATTAAAAGCATCAAAACACCAATCAACAGTACTAACAAAGCATATAATAGATTGATAGACAGCAAAAGGGGCTAAATTTTTATTGTTATGGGAATTTATTTTTATTATATTTCTAATTGTATGTGGAAGTATGTGTAATGAAAATAAGTTTCTTAAAAAATAATTACTATAATATTTTAGTGGGATTTTGGGTTTGGCTAAGTTCGAGACACGAGTTTATAATCTATTAGCTGATGTTGACGTTCACATCGGTGGTGATAGGGCTTGGGATATACAAGTTCATGATGATAGATTTTTTCAGCGTATTTTAGCGCAAGGTTCTTTAGGTTTAGGAGAATCTTATATGGAAGGGTGGTGGGATGTGGCTACTCTTGATCAGTTTTTCAATAAGCTTTTAAGCACCGATATAGAGCATAGAGTTAAGTCTCGTGTTTATTTATGGGCTGCTTTACAAGCTAAGTTATTTAATCTGCAAAATATTCGTCGTGCCTTTCATGTTGGTGAGCAACATTACGATATAGGCAATGATCTTTTCGAATGCATGCTTGATAAACGCCTTACTTATACTTGCGGATATTGGAAAGGTGCGACTAACCTTGATCAGGCTCAAGAAAATAAATTAGACCTAGTGTGCCGTAAAATTGGTTTGCAAGAAAACCAACGCATATTAGATATTGGTTGTGGTTGGGGAAGCTTCATTAAATTTGCTGCGGAGCGGTATGGCGCGCAAGCAGTTGGTGTAACGGTATCAAAAGAACAAGCTGAATATGCCAAGAATGATTGTGCTGGATTACCTGTTGATGTGCGTTTGCAAGACTATCGTGAACTAAACGAAAAATTTGACCATATTGTTTCACTTGGGATGTTCGAGCATGTAGGCCCGAAAAACTATAAAAGCTATATGAAAGCAGTTTCACGTTGTTTAAAGGATGATGGGCTTTTTCTTTTGCACACCATTGGTTCGTATTATACGCGTCATAGCCCTGACCCTTGGTTTAATAAATATATATTTCCTAATGGCGTGATTCCCTCTATGAATGATATTACTATGGCTTTTGATAAGAAATTTATCTTAGAGGACTACCATAGCTTTGGTACTGATTATGATAAAACATTAATGGCGTGGTTTGATAATTTTGAGAATGGCTGGAAGCATTTAAGTAAAAGGTATGGTGAGCAACACTATAAAATGTGGAAGTATTATTTGCTAAGCTGTGCGGGTGCATTTCGTGCAAGAAACCTACAACTTTGGCAATTTGTTCTCAGCAAAGAGGGGGTTAAAGGTGGTTATACACCAGTTCGGTGATTATATTTTGGCAGGCGCCTTAATGAGATACGACACTTAATGCCACGATTTATTTCAGTTTCTAAAGCTGCATCGCTTGCGAAGGTTCAAGCAAAAGAAATACAAGAAAAAATAAATAACAATCAACTCGCATCTACACGAGGCAAAATCCATATTGATGACCTGATTGATTGTTACCCCCAGGTCCATGCTGAACAGGCTGATATGCTTTCTTTGGTAGAGAAGATAAAAGAGCAGTCATTTGAATATGGTGCGGCCAAACAGCATGGAGAAATGACTTTCGCTTCACTTAAGCAAGAGCTTCAAAAATGTAAAACCAATGCTAAGTATTATCGTGAGCAATCAGGTAAATATGAAGAGCTTATACTGCAGATACGTGAAAACTTAAGTGACACTGATGATCGGGGAACAACTGAGCAGCGTATCCAAAGATTAAAACAGTGGATCGATAAACGATTCAATGGAATTCAACGTAATGAAGGATAGTTATACTTAACTGAGCTTATTACTTTATAAACATCTGTTTAAATAATTCTACTTATAACTGTGCTTGATGCAATTAGGTTAAGGGATAGCGGCAGTTGCTATAAACGTGTTGTAGATTAAAAGATGTGAATGGGATTATTGCTTAGTGATTTCTTCGTTTTCAATCACCCTGTTATTTTTCTTGTCCTTTTTAAAAAGGTTGAACAGATCGATGCCGAAGTAGCTCAAGCAGCTTAATAATAATGCTGTAGCGGCTGCCTCATCAAGATTACCAATTATAGGGAAGTTGTCAGGAATAAATTCAATGAATCCAGCAGTAGGATTAATGATATAGATAAGGGAAAGTAAACCAAGAATTGCAACGATAACGCTTTTCATAATCTGTCCTTCGACGTCTTTGTTGGTATCTATATGTAGACATCCATGTCTACAGTTAAGTTCTAACTTAATCTAGAACAAATGTGATCTTAAGCACGACTCGATGTTCTGTGACTTTGCCACCTTTTACCGATACTTGATGGTCCTTAACCCATGCGCTTTTAATGCCGTTTAAGGTTTTGTTAGCGCGGGCGATACCCGTTTCGATAGCGTCTTCATAGCTTTTGGTGGACGAAGAACTAATTTCTGAAATTTTTGCAACGCTCATTGGGCTCTCCTAATATATTATTTGTATTCGAATTAGAGTAATTCTAGCTTACCTTAGATGTTAAAAAATTGTAATCTGCTTGGATATTTCAACTTTTCGGCAATTGCCTTAATCCACCTATAATTTCAGGTTAAATTCTATGCAAACTCCAGCACGTCCACATTTAGAACGTTTGCTTAAGGCTGTCTCCAACATGCCCGCTTTAAATACTGCAGTGGTTCATCCAGTTGGTAAAACTTCATTATCGGGAGCGGTCGAAGCAGCAAAAGAGGGTTTAATAAAACCTATTTTAATTGGTCCTGAACAGCGCATACATAAAGTTGCTGCACAAGCAAAGCTAGACATAAGTAGTTACGAATTAATTGCAACTGAACACAGTCATGATTCCGCAAAAATTGCAGTTGATATGGCAAGAGACGGCAACGTGTCTGCAATTATGAAAGGTAAAATCCACACTGAAGAACTTATGGGGGCTATAGTCAGCCGTGAAGGGGGGTTACGCACAGGCCGAAGAATGAGTCACGTATTTGCATTTGATGTGCCAACTTATTCAAGACCGCTTTTTATTACCGATGCTGCCATTAACATTGAACCTGATTTAGAAACCAAGGCTGATATTATTCGTAATGTGATTGATCTAGCGCATTTGCTGGGTATTGAAGTTCCACGTGTTGCAATTTTGTCTGCGGTAGAAACAGTCACTTCTAAAATAGAATCCACTTTGCACGCTGCAGCTTTATGCAAGATGGCTGATCGTGGACAAATAAAAGGCGGTTTATTAGATGGGCCTTTGGCATTTGATAATGCCATCTCTGAAGAGTCGGTGAGAATTAAAGGCATAAAGTCTGATGTTGCAGGTAAGGCTGAGGTATTGGTCGTGCCTGATATCGAGGCGGGTAATATGCTAGCCAAACAGCTTGAATACTTAGCTAATGCAGAAGGAGCAGGAATTGTATTAGGCGCAAAAGTTCCTGTGGTGCTTCCTAGTCGTGCGGATGATGCTGTGAGCCGATTAGCGGCATGCGCACTTGCTGTGATGATTGCTCATAATTCAAAGCAATAAGGTAAATAATGGAAAATGTTCTAGTTATTAATGCTGGTTCCTCCAGCGTTAAACTTTCCATCTTTGATTCAGAAAATAATAATTTAATTCGCATAATAAATGCTCGTGCAGTTAGGCTTTTTCATAAAGACGCACAAATCAGTATCTATGATGTAAACAAAAAACTACTAGTCGAAAAAAAGCTGTCTGCAATTACAGTTGATCTGCCAAACCATAAAGTTGCTATCGAATTTTTTCTTGGGTGGTTATCACAGCAAGCGAATATAAATTTGGTCGCAGTAGGACACAGGGTTGTGCATGGTGGGCCTAAATACGCTAAGCCAGTACTAATTACTGATGAGGTTAGTAAAGATCTGCATAGTTATCAGCCGCTAGCTCCTTTGCATCAACAACATAATTTAGCACCGGTAGAAATCGTTAAAAATTTATACCCTGACTTATTGCAAATTGCTTGTTTTGACACTGCTTTTCACCAAACCATGCCAGAGGTTGCAAAAAGTTTTGCATTACCGAAAAAATATTTTAACGATGGGGTTAGGCGATATGGATTTCATGGCTTGTCATATGAGTATATTGTCGAGTGTCTTAGTACACAGCAAAATATCGACAACAAGAAAATCGTCATTGCTCATCTAGGGAATGGTGCCAGCCTGTGTGCGGTTGCAGATAAAAAATCTATCGCCACGACAATGAGTTTCACTCCATTGGACGGTTTGGTAATGGGTACACGTTGTGGCGACCTTGACCCAGGAGTTGTACTGCATCTAATGAATCACTATTCAATGAGTGCAGAGGAAATTTCAAATCTTCTTTATAAAGAGTCTGGCTTGCTAGGAGTGTCGAATGAAAGTAACAATATGCGTACATTATTAGCATCTAGTCTTCATGCATCTTTGCAAGCGGTTGAATTATTTTGCTACCAAGTGAATCGTCACATCGGCACCTTAGTCGCTGAGCTGGGTGGTGTGAATCAACTTGTATTTACAGCAGGAATTGGCGAAAACTCGCCAGTTATTCGTGAAAAAATATGCGCGCGCGCTAATTGGCTTGGTCTCGCGCTTGATCATCAGGCTAATGAGGAAAGTCAAACTACAATTAGTAACCAGGAAAGTTCTGTGGAAATTTCTGTAATTCCCACCAATGAAGCACTGATGATAGCAAAACACGTTTTACAAATTTACAAAAATTCATAATCTTATTTGTGTAATACTAAAAAACTATTGATATAAACAAGATATCTAATCAAGTCTGATATTAAAAACATGAGGGTGACTATATGAATGTACTCGAAATGCTTTTGCAATCACAAAAAGGTGGTCCTCTGGATGCTTTAACCTCCATGTCGGGACTAAAATCGAACCAAATGCAACAATTACTGGGGCAGGTTTTGCCTGTGCTTGCCGGTGGAATAAAAAATGGTGCAGCTACACAAAACGGGCTCGAAGGATTAATGGAAGCCTTAACTTCTGGTAATCATGATCGTTACTATGATCAACCCGATGCATTGAGTAATCAAAATACACTTCTCGATGGCAACGGTATCTTAGGGCATATTTTAGGAAATAAAGATGCTAGTCGAAGTCTAGCGGGACATGCTGCATCTAATACAGGAATTGATTCAGCATTGATTAAAAAATTACTGCCAGTAATTGCAACCGTTGTGATGGGTGCCATGAATAAACGCGCATCATCAGATGGTTTACTTAGCTCTCAACAGGCTACATCTTCAAATAATGGAATGATGGGTCTGCTAAGTGGATTTTTAGATGTCGGCGGTGATGGTTCAATAGTGGATGATGTTCTAAGAATAGGTGCCAAAGCGTTAGTTCATTAAGTATTTATTTACACTAACTCTAATAAATCCCATATGAGAAGAAGCGCATATCGATATGGACGTGGTGACAGCCGTCGTGGCGGTGCGCTGAGATTATTGCCGATTGTTTTATTTGGTTTGTATCTCGCATATTACTATTTTAGTAATCAAGAAGAAGTGGCTATGACTGGGCGTTCGCAGCTAATAGACATTTCACAAAAACAAGAAATGGTATTAGGTTTAGAAAGCTATCAACAAATATTATCGCAAGCGAATGTCTTACGCTCCGGGCAAGCTGTAGATCTTGTGCGTGAAATTGGTTACCGGTTAGCGAAAGTGATTGACGATGATCCAGGATTTGAGTGGGAATTCAATGTAATTGATGCCGATCAAGCGAATGCCTTTGCCTTGCCTGGCGGTAAAGTTGCAGTGTATACGGGGATACTTCCAATTGTAGAAAACGTTAATGGACTCAGTGCAGTAATGGGCCATGAAATTGCCCATGCTATCGCCAGGCATGGTGCTGAGCGTATGGCACATCAAAAGCTTGTTCAATATGGAAGTATGGCGGCTGGAATGGCTCTTGGTTCTATGGATGTGGGTACTCAAAAGATGGTGATGGGCGCCTTGGGCATGGGTGCTCAGTATGGCGTACTACTTCCATTTTCTAGAAAGCATGAGTCGGAAGCAGACTATATGGGGCTTATTTATTTGGCTAGAGCATGTTTTGATCCACGTGAGACACCCAAGATATGGGAAAGAATGGCAGAACACAGCAAAGGGCAGCCATCGGAATTTATGTCGACTCACCCAAGTCATGAAACACGGATTAGATTACTTAATGAATGGATGTCAGAAGCCCTAGAAGTAAGAGAGAAATATTGCAGTTCGTAATTATTTAGGAATTCGCCTCTAAACTGAATGATATACATAAGTGAGTTATGCTTTTTGTTAGAAAATGGTTGACGTATAATGCGGTGATCTGAGAATAACTGTCTGTATAATATTTAATTAATACTGACATATAATCATAGTAAATCTATTTAACTTTATTGGAGAAGTCGATGAAAATTAAGAGAATTTTCACAACAGTTTTATCTATCGCAATTCTGGCTAGCTCGTATTCAATTTTTGCGGATAACCACGCTATGAAAGAAGCGGGTGAAATGGGCGAAAAAGCAGGCGATATGGCAAAAGATGCTGGGAATGCTGCTGTATCTGCTATTAAAAACGTAACAAATGATGCTTCTTCAGCATTACCAAATGCTAAAGCAGGTGAGTGTTATGCAAAAGTTATTATTCCAGCAGAGTACAAATCTGAATCACAAACAGTTACCGTTAAAGAAGCATCATCTAAGATAGAAATCATTCCAGCTAAGTATGAATGGACTGAGGAAAAAGTTTTAGTAAAGGAAGCTTCAAAGAAATTAATTCCAGTGCCTGCTACTTATGAAAATGTAAGTGAGAAGGTATTAGTTACACCTGCTGAAAAAATATGGACACGTGGTTCAACTAAGAAGGCAGCTCGGGCAAGTGCATCTGGGTTAGCGGGAGGAGCTGCCAACGGTTTAAACATTGCCGATGCAAAAATAGGAAGTTGTTATGCTGAATATAGTATTCCATCGCAATATAAAACAGAAACGCAAAAAGTTTTAAAATCTGAAGCCTCAGCTAAAATTGAAATTATTCCAGCTAAATATGAATGGTCTACGGAAAAAGTTTTAGTTAAAGAAGCTTCTGCAAAACTTATTGAAATTCCTGCAATGTATGAAACTGTTACTGAAAAAGTATTGGTTAAACCTGCAACAACAGAATGGAAGAAAGGACGTGGTCCAGTTGAAAAATTGGATGGAAGCACTGGTGAAATCATGTGCTTAGTAGAAATTCCAGCTGTTTACAATACTGTAAGTAAACGAGTATTGAAGAGTCCATCTTCTACTAAGAAAGTTGAGATTCCTGCTGAATATAAAGTTGAAAAAGTTCGCAAATTGGTAAAACCATCACAAGAAAAGAAAATTGAAATACCAGCTACTTATGAAACGGTAACTAAGCGTGTTAAGACTGCAGACGAAAAAGTAATGTGGGCCCTTAAAGGCAGCAGTGCTGGAGGAAATGGTAAGGCAACAGGGTCTGAATTGTGTCTTAAAGAAATACCAGCTGTTTATAAAACGGTTAAACAGAAAAAAGTTAAGACAGCAGCTGTAACTAAAGTGGTAGAAGTGCCTGCTGAATATAAAGTTATTAAGAAACGTAAATTAGCTTCAGCAGCAATTGAAAAGAAAATTGAAATTCCTGCAAAAACTCAGGTGGTTTCAAAGAAAGTTAAGGTGACTGAAGAGTCTATGCAATGGAGACCAGTACTGTGTGAAACTAACATGACTGGTACTACCATCACGGATATCCAACGCGCTTTATCTAAAGCTGGACATAATCCTGGTTCTATCGATGGTGTGATCGGTCGCCAAACAATGGTTGCTGTAGACTCTTTCCAAAGAGCTAACGGGCTACCGCGGGGTGGTTTGACAATGCAAACCTTAGCAAAGCTTGGCATAAAGCTTTAATTAATTAGCAGTATAATTAAAGCCCCTTGGTACGCTAAGGGGCTTTTTTTATGCGAACTAACATTTACTACATTATCATTCTATGTTCAAAGCGATTCAGTCAGAATTTTTAGTGCCTTCAGATGGCAGATTTTCTTTAGCTACAATTTCTACAACATCTCCTTCATCCTTTGATGAAAATAAAGATTACAAAATAAAATTAGATAAAGTTATTAATGATATTCAAGACCTGCAAAAAATACTGTATGCCTATGATAAGCATTCAGTATTATTAATATTTCAAGCAATGGATGCTGCAGGTAAGGATTCAACGATTCGTGCAGTAATGTCAGGAATCAATCCTGCGGGTTGCCAAGTATTTTCATTTAAAAAACCTTCTACTACAGAACTTGATCATGACTTTCTCTGGCGAACGAATAAATGTTTACCAGAGCGTGGACGAATAGGAATTTTTAATCGTAGTTATTACGAAGAAGTGCTAGTTGTTCGGGTTCATCCCAAGATTCTAGGTTTTCAAAACTTGCCCGATAAAATTGATCCGCAGCTTATCTGGAAAGAACGATATGAATCAATTGCTGATATGGAGAAACATCTCGCTAGGAATGGCACGATAATCTTAAAATTTTGGTTAAACGTTTCTAAAGACGAGCAAAAAAACCGTTTTATAAGCAGAATCGACGCACAAGAAAAACAATGGAAGTGGTCATCTGCTGATTTAAAAGAACGTGCGCATTGGGATGAATATATGCAAGCTTACGAAGAGGCATTAAATGCGACTTCAAAGCCATGGGCGCCCTGGTATGCGATACCAGCGGATGACAAACCCTATATGCGTTACAGCGTTGCCAAAATAGTAAAAAAATCTCTAGAAAGTTTAGATCTTAAATATCCTAAACTTGAAGATGAGGAACGGGAAAAACTTGGCCTAGCGCGAAATCAACTATTGGCAGAGGACTAGGAGCTAACCTGGGGGCCAATTCAAGGGTCTACCTGCAAGTAGATGGATGTGTAAATGAAATACGGTTTGCCCAGCTTCCTCGCCATTATTTATAACTAAACGAAATGCATCTTTAACACCTAATGTTTCCGCTATTTCGCTTGCCTTTAATAGCAAGTGACCTAGTATATCTTGGTCCTCTGTGTCCGCATCAGCAACTTTTGCGATCGATTTTTTAGGAATGATGAGTATATGAATAGGTGCCTGCGGATTTACGTCTTTAAATGCTAAGCATTGTTCATCTTCATATACGATCTCAGCAGGTATTTCTTTGCTGATGATTTTATCAAAAATTGTTTCACTCATTTTGTCTAATATTAAGTAACGATTTCTAGAAATTTATTTTGAAGCCATTGTAATCGTGTAATTTGTTGGGCATCACTGGTTTCAGTTTGGATGAGTATCCCGTCTTTTGCAGTTATTTTTTCTTGCGTTATCGGATCTATACAAGCCCAATTTTTACGATCTTGTATGGCACAATCTTGATAAATGTTTGAGTTAGTTTGGTTTTCTAAAGCAGAAGTAATTTGATTTGTGTTTCCGTCTACAGTGAAGGTTTGCACAGGATTATCTTGCCAGATTCCTTTGCAATAGGTATTTTCTAAAATCATATTGTCACAAGTTTGGCTATATACTTGTAATTGTTTGCTGTAGGGATTGAGGTCCAGTATCCATATCACGCAAGCAGCGGCTATGAGGACTAATATAGCAAGAATGAAATCGCTAAAGCTCATTGTAGAAACGCCTCCTCATCTGTTGAGAACAGTATAACTAGAGCAAGGAAAGGTTAAAAGAGTGCTGTTGTATGCCCGTTCTTCTAAAGAATTCGTTTGAAATAAGCTTAAAAAGGCTTTTTAGAATAAACCGCCCATATCAAAGCGTAGTGCAAAGCCAATAGCATCTGCATCTACATCACCTACTGCAGGAAGGTAATGAACTTTTAATGAAGTGCGTTCATTTTTTAATAATATGTACGGCACAGCTGCTAAACGTGGTGAAAATCCGCTGTCATATCCAGTAACAATTCCACCTAAGATACCCAGACCAAACCAATCTGCACCTATGGTGCGTTCAGTGCCTACACCCGCATATGTACTAAACTTATCAATACTATTTTCAAAAAATCCACCTGCAAAATAATATCCTTCCATATGATATTCCAATCCAACACCAGGATTAAATTCATTAAAATCATCATCTTTATCAGCACTTGGATGGTATGACGCAATGTTTACTTGTAGAAATAATCGCCCATCTTCTAGAATAGTTTCGTTATTTTCCGAATAAAATTTACCTTGCTTACTTTTGCCATGATCATCTGGTACCGAGTACACCTCTTCAGATTTAGCAATTTTTATTTCATCTGTGGCATCGTTGGCAAACACGCTACTCATTAGACCTAAGTTAAGAAGTATTGTGAAAATAGAGTATTTAATTAAAGGAGAGTATTTCATTTCCATATGATCCTAACTAGGGTTAATCGCATAAGAGCAGGTAAAACTATAATTTTTAGAGAATTTTCTGTGTTGTATTGGGACATAAAACCCATTAGGAGTGGTATTTTTACCGATAAAGGATGCGGATTTTGGGGATGAAAAGGCGGGAAGATCAGGAATTATATGTTTAATTCGCACTCACGGAAGGATAAGTAATCTGAATTGGATGCGTAAAGTTACTGATAAAATTATGTCTGAGTACGCTAGGCTATCTCAGTGGTACCCTCGATATATATAAATAGTACTCCCGCAATGATAGAAATCAGCGCAAACATAAACTGTCCAAACAGCAAATAAAACAAACCAATAATTAGTAACGAGGCACCTAGAAAATATAGCGAGACCCCAGGCACTAGGTCTTTAGTGCGCTTATTCAATGCAGAAATCAGCAGTTTGATCCCTGCTATAAGCAGGCTTAAAAAAAACACTACCCAAAGTAAATGAAATATCACTGAATTTGACATAAAAGAGAAGCCATTTTCGGCCAGTGTATGGTAAATCCCAGGGATAATTTTACTTAACCAAAAAATACCTATCGCTGCAATTCCGGTACTAATAATACCGATAATAAATATTAGCCCACTAAACAATATTGTAGCTTTTAAGTTTGAGCCAGTATTCTGCATTTACCTCTGCCAAGGTGAGATGAGTTTGCCTGTCATTCTATCATCAGCGGAGACTTGTTGGCTTTAGCTCGAATCCAATTTAATGACTTCAATACACGTGGGAGGGCTACAATTTTTCGTTCAAGTCGATATTTTCCGGGGAAATTCATCAAAAATATACCCATAAGGATGGTGAGTATTCCTTGACCAGGTAGGATCAGCATAAGAATGCCTAGTACAACAAATATAAATCCGACTACATTTTTGAGACCAGTAAGTAGTTGTGCGATAAGCGGATGACCACTTTTTTTACTAACCCGCACACGATATTGCTGGTGGAAATAATCTTCGGGAATTTTAATAACGATCCAAGGAATTATCGCTATACTAACTATTAACGATGCAAGAGAAATCCAAGCAAGGATGAAAAATTCATTTTTATAGTTATTAAATAGCTCGATTATCATGAGAGCGGCTGATTCTACCTGCTCTCAATTTAGATGGAAGAGTAAAAGCGAAACTATGTGTTACCAGACGCGTAGCTTTCTAATATAGAGATTAATTGCTGCCAAAACTTCTTTTGAAGACATGGATTTGAATATTGAGGAATCAGAGTTTATTAATGTATCAACAATCTTCTCTGATGCGTAGCTTACTAGGTACTGTTTTAGTTCGTATAGGGTAGGGGACTTACCATTTTCACTTTTATAAAGAGAAACCAGAATGGGTTCTAATTCTTGTATGAGATATTTAGAATCTGAAACTGCTAATACAGAAGACATATTTATTCCTGAAATAATTAACAGATATATTTAGATCACTATTTTATGCAATATATAGAATACGTTATATGCCGCTGATACAGTCTTTTATTACCTATTGTCGCAAGGTTTTCGATTTCAGTCTAAGCAAAATCGTGCTTTGCCTAGAATGTTTGATCTTGGTCGTGCCTATATTTTCATGCGGTGCGCTCAGTTGGCATTCAATTGAGCAAACTCCTGCAACACCAATTGCTTACATGCGCGACGGTGTATTTGTAAGTGGCGATTATGTGCGTAGCGCAATAATTGCTGAGATTGATGGTAAAAAAGTAGTAAAACCAAGCAACAATCTAGTTGAAGTAGCAGTAGGAAAACATCAAATTAAAGTTTTTTGCGATGAAGCTAAAGGAGAGTTCAACTCGAAAGAGTTTAGCGGAAAAGCTAAAATACTTGAATTTGAAGCGCAAGTACAACGAATCTATCTTGTTCGCTGTGTGCCATTTTCACATTGGTGGATTGAAGATCTAGAGAGTAAAGCAGTTATAGCTGGTCAAAAACTTTAAGGTAGGTTAATTCACTTAATGTACCGTGTTCAATGCAAGCGAAGGCTGGTTGACTAAGGTAATCCTTTCAATTAATGACTCTAAGGAAGTTTCGGCTATTTCTTGTGTAAATGCAGTACGAAATGTCTTAAGAATACTCATACCTTCTATGCGCACATCTACAACTTTAGTGGAATCATCAGTCACTCGAAATACATAATCTACTTGAAATGACTTAAAGCCGATACGAGTATCGAGTTCAGTGCTTACAGTTTGGTACAGCTTTTCTTCTGTTATTTTAAGCGGGATTACAGTTACAGTTGCATTCGAATATGCGGCTAAGTGTTTGCCGTAGTTGCGAATTAGCATTTGTTTAAATTCGCTTACAAATGCATTACGTTGATTTTCACTAGCAGTTTTCCAATGTTTGGCTAGTATATATTTTCCCATTCTTTCAACATCACAAATAGGAAGAATAATTTCATCAACCAATTCGTTTATTTTATTGGGATTTTTCTTTATTCCACTCGCATCATTTTTAAGAGCAGTTAAAACTTCTGCAGAAGTATGCTCAATTATCTCATGTGGTGTTTTATCTTCTGCACTAACAACCCAAGGCACTAGACATAGTATCGAAAGCACTAACTTAGAAACAAATACTGTTTTATTGATCATCTTTGACCACCATGGATAAGTAGACTGATATTTTTACTCGCTGCTTGCTTATGCGGAGCAAAGAAGAGGATAGAAGGTGGGATATAACGGTTAAGTTGTGGCGCTTAACCTCACCAGATTAAGGTATTAGCTATTTAGTGAGAACTGTTTCACGACGTTTTGTTAATGAAGTTACAACTCGACGTTATCTACAATCATTTCAAGTTCTTTGAGGTTAACCTCTGTTTTGCCCATCACAATTAATAGTTGCACAAATAGCTGCGCACCAAAATTGCCACGATTAATCTTTACCCGTAAGTTTTCTGGGGATTGAGAAGTGCCCAGTGTTTTAAGCTTAGTGCTCAAATCAGCATAGGTGATACCGCTTGCGGCCATATTTGCTTTGATGAGTCTGGAAACACCCGTAGCCCACTTTGGGTCATGAACATAGTTAGATTTGGTAATAGAAGATTGCATAAATAACGAATAAGTTACTGAGGTAAACATACATTAACATTAGTAAAGTAATACTTCTAGTTACCTTGATTAAATTGTAAATATATGTAAATATATCGTTACATACAAAACGATATGATTACAGACAGTCTTTTACTAGGAGGGACTCATGTTTGATATAGGAACTTTAGCATTAGTATTTGTGGGGTTAGTGATTTTAACTGCTTTTACTGCAGTTAAACGTGTGCCGCAGGGCTTTGAATGGACGGTTGAACGTTTTGGTAAATTTCGTAGAACATTACAACCTGGTTTGAGCTTCATTTTCCCTTATGTTGACGTAATTAGTAATAAGGTAAACATGAAAGAACGGGTACTAGATGTGCCTTCTCAAGAAGTAATTACCAGAGATAACGCTGTAGTGCGTGTGGATGGTGTTGTGTTTTACCAAGTGCTGGATCCAGTAAAGTCCTCGTACAATGTTAACAACCTACAACGTGCCACGTTAAATCTTACTATGACGAATATACGAACCGTATTGGGTTCAATGGATCTAGATCAATCACTGTCTAATCGTGACCAGATTAATGCACAGCTATTACATGTAGTCGATGAAGCGACTTCACCTTGGGGCGTTAAAGTTACGCGTATTGAAATTAAAGATATCGCACCACCACAAGACTTGGTGGACTCTATGGCGCGACAAATGAAAGCAGAACGTGATAAGCGTGCAGAAATTTTAACATCTGAAGGTTATAAGCAATCTGAAATTTTAAAAGCAGAAGGTGAGAAGCAAGCTGCTATTCTAGATGCTGATGGTCGACTAGAAGCTGCCAAGCGCGATGCGGCAGCGCGTGAAGCATTAGCAAAAGCAGAAGCGAATGCGACCACAATGGTTTCTCAGGCAATAGCGAGTGGTGACATCCAAGCGGTGAATTATTTTGTGGCAACCAAGTACGTGGATGCGTTAAGTACAATTGGTTCGGCAGATAATCAGAAGATCATCATGTTGCCATTAGAGGCTTCAAGTTTGATGGGTTCCATTGCTGGAATATCGGAAATTGCAAAATCTGCATTGTCCGATAAAACTTAATTGTGGATAAACAAAGCATTTTATAAGGAACAATGGTTATGAGTGAATTCATTACAAATATACAGTATTGGCACTGGTGGGTGCTTGCAATGGTTTGTTTGGCTATAGAAATATTTGCACCTGGTGCTGTGTTTATCTGGTTTAGTGTTTCTGCAGCCGTGACAGGAGCTATATTATTGTTGCTGCCGGATTTAATATGGCAATGGCAGATTACTATCTTCGGTGTTCTTACCTTGCTATCTATACTCGCCTGGCGCCAATATCGGAAAAATGTTCCAGAGGTAGATTCCCACCCAGCATTAAACAAACGTGGAGAAGAGTTAATAGGTCGTGTTTTTACATTAAATATGCCTATTAATGATAACTACGGAAAAATCAATGTCGATGACACCATGTGGAAAGTCTATGGCAATGATTGTGAGGCGGGACAAAAGGTAAAAGTAACTTCGCTTAATGGCACGGTATTAAACGTAGAGCATGTTTAAATTATTCTGTAAGTGCATCAAATTGTGATGCACTTACAAATTCTTTATCTAGAATGAAAATTCAAAGTAGTTTTGAGTATTATTTAACTTAAAAATTATACTTCCTTCTTTCAGTCGGTTATCTTTTCTGCCGGATTAATTCTAAAATAATTATGCTATTTGAATATTTTGAGAATTCATAATGTATTGATTCTAAATTAATTATTTTTCTCCCCATTTCTTAAATACCGTTCATAGGTTAAAACTATCCATTTATCATGCTTGTTGTTTTATTGCGTTTATTTAGCTTCAGTATTCTTACCTGGAGTTTGGAACAATGAAACGGCACTTGCCGAGCATGATATTCACTAGGATGGTGAAAATCATTTCAACAAGTTGGACCGTAACGATTAAAAAATAGTTATTTTAACCTGTGTGGTTAAAAGCGCTTTTAATAGTTACCTACCGCATTTCGTTTCGTTTCGTTTTTTCTCATTCCACACAGTCCGGGAAGTGGCTGTCGATAAGCTTTCGTTTACTTAATTGCTTAAGCGAGCGAATTTTAAGTTAATCGATATGAATGTTTTAAATACGAGAGGTGCGAAAATGCATTTAAGTAGACAAAAATTAATTAACGTGTGTAGTGCGTTTATCTTCACATTAGGAATTGCAAGTGTATCAGTATCCATTGCTGGTCCACGCGAGCAAGCGAAACGAATGCATGACCGCTTAGCGGGTGTGCCGCCGACAGAAGCTGTGCTCACTTCTATGGCAACCATGATTCAAAATGGTGATGCTATAGGTGCTGCGATGCAAGCTACGAATCATCCATCTTTTATCAATACTACGATTAAAGATTGGGCAACACCTTGGACCAATAGAGATCAATCCGTTTATAGAGATCTCAATGACTCTACCGCTACGGTGATGGGTATGGTTCGAGACGATGTACCTTTTGATCAAATTCTATATGCAGATACAGTTTATATCGGTTCTGCAGCAGCAACGAATGATGCTTATTCAGTAGGAAACAACGATCACTATGAAGATTTGCAAAATCGTCGTAGAGATTTAAGCGACCCTGCAATGTTGGTTGCAATGAATCAATCCGCTTTAAATGATCAGCTTGCTGCTAACCAAACTGCAGGCATTATGACCACACGCGGTTATGCACAAGCGTTTTTAATAGCCGGTACTAATCGTGCTGCTCTACGATTTGCGACACTGAATTTTATGTGTATGGACATGGAAAATTTCCGTGATAAATCTGCATATCCTGATCGTGTTCGCCAAGACGTAGATCGTTCACCTGGTGGTGACAGCAAAATATTCATGAATGACTGTCTTACTTGTCACGCAGGTATGGACGGATTAACGGGTGCATTCGCTTATTACGATTTTGTTGAAGTTGTAGATGAAGGTGAGCGACTTGTATATACCGATGGTGTTGTTCAGCCTAAATATCTACGTGACGCAGGTGTTTTCCGCACAGGTTTTGAAACCACGGGTGACACTTGGACGAACTATTGGCGCTCAGGTCAAAACAGCTGGGTAGGCTGGAATGCACCTAACAATGGTGTAGGTCGTGGAGCTAAAGAACTAGGTATGGAACTTGCGGCGACACGCCAGTTTTCTGAATGCCAAGTTAAAAAAGCGTTTGAAAAAGTTTGTCACCGCAGCCCGAATGGAGCTGCTGATGTACAGGCTGTTACAAACATTGCAAATAGTTTTGAAGCTAATAACCGCAGCATGAAGCGAGTCTTTGCTGAGACGGCTGCTTATTGCATGGGTAGCTAAGCGTGTTACTCAACAAATTAAGTATGCCAATTAGGAGAAATGTTATGAGTCAGAATAATATTCTAATTATTAACAAGAAAGCACTTCATATGATTTGTTTGATCTTGTTAGCAATTACACTTACCGCATGTGGCGGTGGTGGTGGCGGTGGTTCAGACCCTGCGCCACAAAATAATGCTGGGCCAGTAGATCCTGTGGATCCATTGCCACCAGGTGTCGATCCTGTTGATCCAGGTGACCCAATGCCAGATCCAGTAGATCCTGGAGCCGGGGGCGGTAATAACCCACCAGATGAGTCAGCGATTTTTGCTGCA